>NZ_NQYG01000020.1:0-85721 GCF_002878485.1 Pseudomonas sp. AD21 | reverse complement strand
AGCGGGCTTGCTCGCGAAAGGATCGACGTGGTGCCGGATCAGCCGATCAATCCAGCATCAACACCTTGGCCAGTACAATCTTCGGCCCTTTCATCTTCTTGATGATGATCCGCAGGCCTTCGACTTCCAGTACTTCTTCCTCTTCCGGCACCCGTTTCAGGGTCTCGTAGACCAGCCCGGCGAGGGTTTCGGCTTCGATGTGGTCCAGATCAATGCCGAGCAGGCGCTCAACCTTGAACAGCGGCGTGTCACCACGTACCAGCAGTTTGCCTGGCTGATAGGCGAGGATCCCGCGTTCAGCCTTGCGGTGTTCGTCCTGGATGTCGCCGACCAGCACTTCCAGCACGTCTTCCATGGTCAGGTAGCCGATGATGTTGCCGTCGGCTTCTTCAACCACGGCGAAGTGCGAGCCGCCCTTGCGGAATTGTTCCAGCAACTGCGACAGCGGCATGTGCCGCGACACGCGCTCCAGCGGGCGGGTCAGTTCGGCCAGGTTGAACGACTCGGGGATGTGGTCCAGCGCCGCCAGCTCCAGCAACAGGTCCTTGATGTGCAGCAGGCCGACGAACTCCTGGCGCTCGCTGTCGTACACCGGATAACGGCTGAACTTGTGACGACGGAACATCGCGAGGATTTCTTTCAGCGGTGCGTTGAATTCCAGAGTGATCAGGTCTTCCCGGGAGTTGGCCCAGTCGACCACTTCCAGCTCGCCCATTTCCACCGCCGAGGCCAGCACGCGCATGCCTTGGTCGCTCGGGTCCTGACCACGGCTGGAGTGCAGGATCAGTTTCAATTCTTCGCGGCTGTAATGGTGTTCGTGGTGCGGGCCGGGTTCGCCTTGGCCGGCGATCCGCAGAATCGCGTTGGCACTGGCGTTGAGCAGGTAGATCGCCGGGTACATCGCCCAGTAGAACAGGTACAGCGGCACCGCCGTCCACAGCGACAGCAGCTCGGGTTTGCGGATCGCCCACGATTTGGGCGCCAGCTCGCCGACCACGATGTGCAGGTACGAAATGATGAAGAACGCGGTAAAGAACGAAATGCCTTTGACCACTTCCGGCGACTGCACACCGACCGCGCTCAGCAGCGGCTCGAGAATGTGCGCGAATGCCGGCTCACCGACCCAGCCCAGGCCGAGGGAGGCGAGGGTGATGCCGAGCTGACACGCCGAGAGGTACGCATCGAGCTGACTGTGCACGGTGCGCAGGATGTGCCCGCGCCAGCCGTTCTTGTCGGCGATGGCCTCGACCCGGGTCGAGCGCAGTTTGACCATGGCGAATTCCGCCGCAACGAAGAAGCCGTTGAGCAAAACCAGGATCAGAGCGAAAAGAATCATGCCGAAATCGGCGAAAATCGTAGCGAGGGACAAGCCAGGGGAAGGGTCCATGATGGAGTTTTGCAGGTTCCGTGTGATTCGTAAGAGAGAAGAAATCGCGCCTGAAAGGCAGACGCAAGTCAGCCAATGTAGCGGCTGACATGGCGATTGCCTAGTGGCGCGTGCTGGCCGGCATCACTCGGCGGCGCTGATCGCCCGTGCCTGAGCGACCTGGGCCGGGGCGAAATGGCAGGTGAACGTGCTGCCATGACCCGGCACGCTGCTGATCTCCATCCGCGCGCGGTGGCGCAACAACACGTGTTTGACGATCGCCAGGCCGAGCCCGGTGCCGCCGGTATTGGAGTTGCGGCTGGAGTCGACGCGATAGAAACGTTCGGTCAGGCGCGGCAGGTGTTTGCTGTCGATGCCGATCCCCGAATCCTGCACGCTCAGGTGCGCCCCTTGCTCGTCGCCCCACCAGCGGATGCGGATGTTGCCCTCGGCCGGGGTGTACTTCACGGCGTTGAACACCAGGTTGGAGAACGCGCTGCGCAATTCCGCCTCGCTGCCCTTGAGCAGGATGCGTGCGTCGGCGTCGAGGGTGATTTTCTGGTTTTTTTGTCCGGACAACTGCTGCGCGTCACTTTTGATCGATTGCAGCAGGGTGTCGACCTGCACTGGCTGGTTGTCCGACGGGTAATCGGTGGCTTCCAGTTTCGCCAGCAGCAACAGATCGTTGAGCAGCGTTTGCATGCGCCCGCCCTGTTGCTGCATTTGTTGCAGGGCGCGGCTCCAGCGCGGGTTCACTTCCTCGACGTTGTCGAGCAGGGTTTCCAGGTAGCCGCAGATCACCGTCAGCGGCGTGCGCAGTTCGTGGGAAACGTTGGCGATGAAGTCTTTGCGCATCTGTTCCAGTTGATGGATGCGCGTGACGTCGCGCACCAGCATCAGGTGTTCGTTGTTGCCGTAGCGGGTCAGGTACAGCTGAATGCGCACGCGATCATTGGTCGGCGAGGGGATTTCCAGCGGTTCGGCGTAGCTTTCCTGCTCGAAGTATTCCTTGAAGCGCGGATGGCGCACCAGGTTGGTCACCGGTTGGCCGCTGTCCTGCGGGGTCTTGAGGCCGAGCAGGGTTTCGGCGGCGCGGTTCCACCATTCCAGGTTGCCGTCGCTGTCGAGCATGATCACCGCGTCTTTCAGCGCGGCAGTGGACTCCTGCACCCGGTCGATTACCGCTTGCAGGCGCCCGCGCACCCGTTGGTCGCGGCGTTGCAGGTGGTAGATGCTGTCGAACACCTCGCCCCACAGGCCGTAGCCATCGGGCGGTGCTTCATCGGGTTGGTGCAGACGCAGCCATTCGTGCAGGCGCAGCAGTTGCTTGAGCGTCCAGGCAAGGTAAAGGCCCAGGCCTGCAGCGAGGCTCCAGCCGTAATAGCCGGTGATCAGGCCGATCACCAGACAGGCGGTGACCAGCAACAGCATGTGGCGAATCAGGGTGCCATGCCAGTTTTGATTCACGGAAAATACGGTCCTTGTCAGCGAGTCTGGCGGTCGGGTCAGGCCTTGGTGGAAAACCGGTAGCCAGTGCCGCGCACGGTTTGTACCAGATTTTCGTAGGCGTCGCCGAGGGCCTTGCGCAGGCGTCGAATGTGCACGTCGACGGTGCGCTCTTCAACATAGACGTTGCCGCCCCAGACCTGATCCAGCAATTGCCCGCGAGTGTAGGCACGTTCCTGGTGGGTCATGAAGAATTGCAGCAGACGGTATTCGGTCGGGCCCATCTCGGCCGGACGACCGTCGATGGTCACGCGGTGGCTGATCGGGTCGAGCAGCAGGCCTCCGACTTCGATCGGCGCTTCGCCATCGGTCGGACCGGCGCGGCGCAGCACTGCCTTGAGGCGGGCGACCAGTTCGCGTGGCGAGAACGGCTTGGTGATGTAGTCGTCGGCGCCGACTTCCAGGCCCTGGATCTTGTTGTCCTCCTCACCCTTGGCGGTGAGCATGATGATCGGGATGTCCCCGGTCAGCTCGTCACGCTTGAGGCGTCGGGCCAGCTCGATGCCGGAAGTGCCGGGCAGCATCCAGTCGAGCAGGATCAGGTCCGGTTTACGGTCAACGATGATGGCGTGGGCCTGCTGCGAGTTCTCTGCCTCGAGGCAGTCATAGCCGGCCATTTCCAACGCAACGGCGATCATTTCGCGAATGGGCGCTTCGTCGTCGACGATCAGAATGCTCCTGCCAACCATGCCTTAATCCTCTTGTCATTTAACTGTCTTGCGCCGCATTAGATAACGGAATTATTGCAGTCGTGTGACAGTATTTTAGTCGCCCGGCGGTTGGCGTGATCCTGGACTAAGCTCTAAGTCCGAATCCTGACAACCACCAAAGAAGGTTTCCATGACTCAAATGACTGCTTCTTTCAAAGCCCTGTTGATGGCTGCTGCCCTGTCTCTGCCTGGATTTGCCATGGCCGCCGAACCGGCCATGATGAAAGACGGCATGATGGTCGATCACAAAGGCATGACCGTTTACACGTTCGACAAGGACGCTGGCGGCAAGTCGATGTGCAACGGCGATTGCGCCAAGAACTGGCCGCCAATGATGGCGCCGGCGGGTGCCAAGGCTGAAGGCAAATGGACGGTCATCAAACGCGATGACGGCATGATGCAATACGCCTATGACGGCAAGCCGCTGTACACCTTCATGAAGGACGAAAAACCTGGAGAAATGAAAGGTGATGGCATGAAGGAAATGTGGCACGTGGTGCACGAGCACAAATAAACGCAAATCCCCTGTAGGAGTGAGCCTGCTCGCGATAGCGGTGTATCAGTCGGCATTTTCGCTAACTGATACACCGCTATCGCGAGCAGGCTCACTCCTACATTGATTTGCGTTTAGCGCAACGCGTAATCCAGCACGATCCCGACGAAAATCGCCAACCCGGCCCAATGGTTGTGCAAGAACGCCTTGAAGCAGCGCATCCGGTCGCGATCGCGGGTGTACCAGAACTCCCACACATAACACCCGGCAGCCACCAGCAAGCCGAGATGGAACCAGACACCCAACTCGAACTTCGACCCCGCCAGCAACAGGCATCCCAGCGACAACGCCTGCAAGCTCAGGATAATCACCCGATCCGCGTCGCCGAACAGAATCGCCGTGGATTTCACGCCGATCTTCAGGTCGTCGTCACGGTCGGTCATCGCGTAATACGTGTCGTAACCCACCGTCCACAGCAGGTTGGCGATCCACAGCAGCCAGGCGGCGGCGGGCAGTTCGCCGGTTTCGGCGGTGAACGCCATCGGCATGCCCCACGAGAACGCTGCGCCGAGCACCACTTGCGGGTAATAGGTGTAGCGCTTCATGAACGGGTAGGTGAACGCCAGCGCCAGACCGCCCAGCGACAGCCAGATGGTCGGCGCATTGGTGCACAGCACCAGCAGGAAACTCACGCCCATCAGCAGCGCGAAAAACACCAGTGCCTCTTTCGAACTGATCTTGCCACTGGCCAACGGTCGTTGCGCAGTGCGTTTGACGTGGCCGTCGACCTTGCGGTCGGCCCAGTCGTTGATCACACAGCCACCGGCGCGGGTCAGCACTACGCCGAGCACGAAAATCACGACATTGGCCAGCGATGGCGAGCCCTTGCCGGCAATCCACAGCGCCCACAGCGTCGGCCACAGCAGCAGGTAAATGCCGATCGGCTTGTCCATGCGCGTCAGCTGAATGAAATCCCAGGCGCGTGGATTCAAGCGGTTCAGGGACTTGAGCAAGCTCTGGTACATCAGCAGTTCTCCGGATGGGCGCGGGCGGCGCTCCACAAGGTCGGCAGGAAAATCTCCGCCACCAGCACGCTCAAGGCGCCACGGTCGAAGCGCGAACGGCGGCCCCACAATTCAGGCGCACGGCAGGCAGGCGGCAACCAGTCTTGCGGGTAGTGACAGACCTCGATGGCGCGGCGCTGGAAGGCCTGGTCGCAGAACAGCAGTTCGCCCAGCGAGCGGCTGCCCAGTTCATCCATGTGCAGGCCATCACCTTGCAAGGCGGCGCGCGACGCCACGCTGCGGGCAAACACCCAAGCCTCGCCGTGACCGCGCAGATACACCTCGCGCACCCAGCCTTCGCTGCCTTCAGCCAGCTCCAGCGCCGCGCATTCGTCGCTGCGCAGGGTGTCCCAGCCCTCGAATAAAGGCGTGACGCTGAAGCCGTCATTGGACAGCCGCGTCAGGCGACGGGTCAGCGAGCCTTCGTCGAACAACCAGTTCAGGGTCAACGAATCGGGGAGGGGCGTCAGTCGGCTTTGAGTCAGCCAGAGCGGGGCCGGGCAGGCATTTGAATGGTGCACAATGAGTCATTATTGGCCGCAAATGAGGCGGCGAGCTTAACATGGCGTGCTGCGATTTTGATGGATCCGGGTCGCCGTTGCGCCGAACAGGCTTGCATCTGCCCTGCACCATCAGTACAAAACGCCCTGAGCCGGATGGCAGCGTAGTACCCATCGACCGTCCGCGCCGGCACCAAGCCTGAATCCTGAGGAAGTAACTGAATGAAAAAGTGGCAATGCATCGTCTGCGGCCTGATCTACAACGAAGCCGACGGTTGGCCGGATGACGGCATCGCGCCGGGCACCCAGTGGCAGGACGTGCCGGAAGACTGGCTGTGCCCGGATTGCGGCGTCGGCAAGATGGACTTCGAAATGATCGAAATCAGCAACTAATCAAACAAAGGAGTAAGGCATGAGCGCACCTGTCGTCATCATCGGCACTGGCCTTGCGGGCTATAACCTGGCCCGCGAGTTTCGCAAGCTCGACAGCGAAACCCCGCTGCTGCTGATTACCGCCGATGACGGGCGCTCTTACTCCAAGCCGATGCTCTCCACCGGTTTCGGCAAAAACAAGGACGCCGATGGCCTGAGCATGGCCGAACCCGGCGCCATGGCCGAGCAGTTGAAGGCCGAGGTGCGCACCCACACGCGCATCAGTGGCATCGACGCCGGCCACAAGCGCCTGTGGATCGGCGAAGAAGCGGTGTACTACCGCGACCTGATCCTCGCCTGGGGCGCAGAAACCGTGCGTGTACCGATCGAGGGCGATGGCGCCGATCTGGTGTTCCCGATCAACGATCTTGAAGACTACGCGCGCTTTCGTTCGGCGGCGGCTGGCAAGCGCCGGGTGCTGCTGCTCGGTGCCGGGCTGATTGGCTGTGAATTCGCCAACGACCTGATCCTCGGTGGTTACGAGGTGCAACTGGTGGCGCCGTGCGAGCAAGTGATGCCGATGCTGCTGCACCCGGCCGCTGCGGCCGCCGTGCAGGCCGGGCTGGAAAGCCTGGGCGCGCGCTTTCACCTCGGCCCGGTGCTGACCCGTCTGCAAAAAGTCGCTGACGGGCTGGAGGCGCATCTGTCTGACGGTCAGGTGATTGCCTGCGATGTGGTGGTGTCGGCCATCGGCCTGCGTCCGCGCATCGATCTGGCGGCGGCGGCCGGGGTGCAGGTCAATCGCGGCGTCGTCGTCGATCGGCACCTGAAGACCTCCCACGCCAATATCTACGCCTTGGGCGACTGCGCCGAGGTCGATGGGCTGAATCTGCTGTACGTGATGCCCCTCATGAGCTGTGCGCGTGCGCTGGCACAAACCCTGGCGGGCAATTCGACTGCCGTGAGCTACGGCCCGATGCCGATCACTGTGAAAACGCCGGTGTGCCCGTTGGTCGTTTCGCCACCACCACGGGGCAGCGAAGGTGTCTGGAGCGTTGAAGGGCAGGGCGCCGACATCAAGGCCCTGTGCCATGGTGCCGACGGCCAGTTGCTCGGTTACGCGCTGACCGGTGCGGCGGTGATGGAGAAACTTGCCCTGAACAAACAGCTTCCGCCCCTGCTGGCGTAAATACCGGTCGTTCTGTCGGAATCACCCCGCTTTTGCCCCTACAAAGGTCGCGAGGAGACTGGCGCAGCCGGTATCCGCGTGCCATCCTCACTCCCGTCTGCCGCAGAGTAGAGCCTGCGGCGCCTTGGGCGCTGTTCCAACGAGAACAGCACGGACATAACAACAAAAAACCGTCAAAGGGGCTTCACTAATGCGTAAACCAGAACTCGCCGCTGCAATCGCTGAAAAAGCAGATCTGACCAAAGAACAGGCCAATCGCGTTCTCAACGCCGTCCTCGAAGAAATCACCGGCGCTCTGCACCGCAAGGACAGCGTCACGCTGGTGGGCTTCGGCACCTTCCTGCAACGCCACCGCGGCGCCCGCACCGGCAAAAACCCGCAAACCGGCGAGCCGGTCAAAATCAAGGCCAGCAACACCGTGGCATTCAAGCCAGGCAAATCGTTGAAAGACAGCGTCAATCCTTAATGGCGGCGAACTCCCTGAATAACGGGGAGGGTCGTAAAGAAAAATGGGCACACCGATTGCGGTCGGGTGCCCATTTTTTATGCCTGTATGTCAGCTATTTGCGGAAGCAGGCTTTGCCGTTGCCAAAGTCCACGGCCAGGCAGTTTGGCTCAATCGCTAGCTGCAGATCCTGGAAGAGAGCAGACAGATCGTTGCTTGAGGCAGGTTTGGTTGCGCTTTTCAGCGTCACTGTCTGGTTCTCCACTTGCCAAGTGCCCTTGGCAAAACCGTCGGCACTCCCGTACGCCACGCCCGCGTCAAAGGTGCCGTCCTTGCGCAGCAGCAACTCGGCGCCCATTTCCATGGCGCCGGACAGATAGTAATGGCCGTCCAGAGGCGGGGTATCTGCAGATGCCTGGGTAACGGGAAACCATATTAGCGCGGCCAGAAAAAGCGTTTTCAATTCCATGTGTTGAATCTCCTTGCCGGCTCCCAAAGGAGGCGCGGTGTTTGCGATGTGGGCTTTGGCTCAAGCGGCAAACGTATAAAGGCCTTCTCGCGGCAGATGTAAGAAGTATCTGTGACAGTTGTCAGAGGGGGCCGCATTGTAAGGTGTTGTGTGAATTGGTGGAAATGCCCGTTGGAGGCTACTTCGATAATATTGAGTTAGCACGAATGTGCAGTGTTTTCGGGACTCTGAAAGTTTTAGGCAATATTTTGCTATCAAATTGATGGCACTTTTTTTGTTCGCCATTGTCATCGCGGAATTGTTCAAATAAGCCCGTGAGTTTTCGGAATATTCCTACTTCTATTTTTTTCGAGAGTTGTCATGCTCGCCCCCGTGTATTGGGACGGACGTCCAGCAGGATGTCGTTTCACCGGCCAGAAGCGCTCTAAATCAGGGTTTTGGCGGGGGAGTAGAAAATGCGGCGAATATAAATGACTATCAGGGATACCCCTGCCGCATATAGGGCGATCTCCTACACACCCCAATGAACACTTCGTCTTGTTGTTTAACCAGATGCTTGCTAGTGGCCATCATAGTGATTACGATGCGCCCACTTGAAAGAGCACATCTCAATTGGATGAGTCGCTTTACTGCTCTTCGATACTGTCCCGCGCCGCGGTTACTCCAATAGGCGCCTGACTGTAATCCTTAATAAAGGCCATGGATGTCCTACTCAAGCAAACTTTCCGCCCATTACCTCGAACTCGCAAAAGTCTCTGTTTCCAAAGAGAATTTCGCGGGCGAAGACGTTCGTTTTTCGAGCGAATTCGAGGCACTGGAAAGCGAGCTGGCCAAAGCCTCGTCGATGCACGAAAGCGGGCAGATCGACTGGCTGAAAATCCGTGAAAACAGCGAAAACCTGCTGCGTACCCAATCCAAGGATTTGCGCGTCGGCGCCTGGCTGACCTGGTCGCTGTACCAGCGCGAATCCTTCCCCGGGCTGCTGGCCGGCCTCGGCTTGCTGCACCATTTGTCGGAAAACAACTGGGCCGACGTTCACCCGCTCAAGCCCCGCACCCGCGCCGCCGCCATCGGCTGGCTGGTGCCGCGCCTGGAGCAGGTGCTCACCGAAAACATTGCGATCAAGGAACAGCTGCCGATGTTCCGGCAGTTGTCCGAGCACCTGGCCGGCCTCGATGCCGCGTGCACCGAGCACCTGGGCGATGACGCGCCGCTGCTGCTGCCGCTCTCCCGTCGCCTGAAAACCATGATCCAGCGTGCGGCCGACAACCAGCCGGCCCCCGGCGTGGTGGGTGCGGCGGTGGCACAGGTCAAACAGGCCGCAAGCCAGTTGCTCACGCCCGGCGCACCGATCGATAACGAACGAGATGCGCACAAAGCCTTGCGCGCCCAACAGGAAAGTGCCCGCCCGCTGTGCGCCTGGTGGCTCAAGCAGAAAGCCACCGACCTGCGCGCCCTGCGCCTGAACCGCACGCTGCTGTGGATGACCATCGACGCGGTGCCCGAGCGCAACGCCGAGCAGATCACCGTGCTGCGCGGCCTGCCGCTGGAAAAGCTCAAGCTCTACCAGGACCGTTTCGATCAGGGCAAGTACGCCGACCTGCTGGTGGAACTGGAGGCGAGCCTGGCGAAGGCGCCGTTCTGGTTCGATGGCCAGAGGATGGTCTGGGAGTGTCTCCAGAACCTCAACGCCGAGTTGGCAATGCGCGAAGTGGAAATCCACTTCGCGCTTTTGATTCAGCGCCTGCCTGGCATTGTCGAGTTGCGTTTCCATGACGGTGCGCCGTTTGCCGATCCGTCCACCCGGGCGTGGATCGCCGCCAACGTCATGCCGCACCTGCAAAGCGCCAGTGCGCCGCGCAAGGTCGAAAGCGAAAACGTCGAGACCCAGCCGGCCTGGGAAAAGGCCCTCGAAGAAGTCCTGCCGCTGCTGCGCAAGGAAGGACTGAAACCGGCCGTGCAGACCCTCAAGCAGGGTTTGCAATCCGCTCACGGCGGCCGCGAACGGTTCTTCTGGCAGTTTGCGCTCGCGCGCCTGTGCTTCATGGCCAAGAAATACGAACTGGCCAAGAACCAGCTGGAAACCCTCGATCAGACATTACAGGACTCAGGCCTGCACGCCTGGGAGCCCGATCTTGCATTGGAAGTGCTGCATCTACTGCATAGCTGCTGCGAGTTGTTGCCGCAGAACCATGCCGTACGTGAACGCAAGGAAGAGATTTATCGCAGGCTGTGCCACCTCGATCTCGAAGTGGTACTCGAATAGGCCCCAGGGCCACAACCGCAAGGAGAAAAGCCATGGCCAAAGAAGGCTCGGTAGCCCCCAAGGAACGCATCAACGTCACCTTCAAACCCGCCACCGGCGGTGCTCAGGAAGAGATTGAACTGCCGCTGAAGCTGCTGGCAATCGGTGACTACACCCACCGCAAGGACGATCGCAAAATCGAAGATCGCAAGCCGATCAGCATCGACAAGATGACCTTCGACGAAGTGTTGGCCAAGCAAGAGCTGGGTCTGACGCTGAGCGTGCCGAACCGTCTGCAGGAAGATGGCGAGGCCGACGAGCTGGCTGTGCAACTGCGCGTCAATTCGATGAAGGACTTCAACCCGGCCAGCCTGGTCGAGCAAGTGCCTGAGCTGAAAAAACTAATGGAACTGCGCGATGCGCTGGTGGCCCTCAAAGGCCCTCTGGGTAACGCACCTGCGTTCCGTAAAGCGATCGAAGGCGTGCTCGCCGACGACGAATCCCGCGGTCGCGTACTCGGTGAGCTGGGCCTGAACGCCGCAGCCCCGGACGCCTGAGACTCCAGTAGCCAAGGAAGCCAACACAATGAGCACTAGCGCAGCACAAGAGAAGAGCGCCGACAACGGCGAGTACAGCATTCTCGACAGCATCATCGCCGAAACCCGTCTGACCCCGGACGACGAAGCCTACGACATCGCCAAGCGTGGCGTGTCGGCGTTCATCGAAGAACTGCTCAAGCCGCAGAACAACGGTGAGCCGGTCAAGAAGGCCATGGTTGACCGCATGATCGCCGAGATCGATGCCAAGCTCAGCCGTCAGATGGACGAAATCCTGCACCACCCGGACTTCCAGGCTCTGGAATCGTCGTGGCGTGGCCTGCAGTTGCTGGTCGACCGCACCAACTTCCGCGAAAACATCAAGATCGAAATCCTCAACGTCTCCAAAGAAGACCTGCTGGACGATTTCGAAGATTCGCCGGAAGTCATGCAGTCGGGCCTGTACAAGCACATCTACACTGCTGAATACGGCCAGTTCGGTGGTCAGCCGGTGGGCGCGATCATTGCTAACTACTACATGTCGCCAAGCTCGCCAGACGTGAAACTGATGCAGTACGTGGCCAGCGTTTCGTGCATGTCCCACGCACCGTTCATCGCCGCGGCCGGCCCGAAATTCTTCGGCCTGGAAAGCTTCACCGGCCTGCCGGATCTGAAAGATCTGAAAGACCACTTCGAAGGCCCGCAATTCGCCAAATGGCAGAGCTTCCGTACTTCGGAAGACTCCCGCTACGTTGGTCTGACCGTGCCGCGTTTCCTGCTGCGTAACCCGTACGATCCGGAAGAAAACCCGGTCAAGTCGTTCGTGTACAAGGAAACCGTTGCCAACAGCCACGAGCACTACCTGTGGGGCAACACCGCTTACGCGTTCGGCACCAAGCTGACCGACAGCTTCGCCAAATTCCGCTGGTGCCCGAACATCATCGGCCCACAGAGCGGTGGCGCTGTTGAAGACCTGCCTTTGCACCACTTCGAAAGCATGGGCGAAATCGAAACCAAGATCCCTACTGAGGTTCTGGTCAGCGACCGTCGTGAATACGAACTGGCCGAGGAAGGCTTCATCTCCCTGACCATGCGTAAAGGCTCCGACAACGCGGCGTTCTTCTCCGCAAGCTCGGTGCAGAAGCCGAAGTTCTTCGGCATCAGCGCAGAAGGCAAGGCTGCAGAGCTGAACTACAAGCTCGGCACCCAACTGCCGTACATGATGATCGTCAACCGCCTGGCTCACTACCTGAAAGTGCTGCAGCGCGAGCAACTCGGTTCGTGGAAAGAACGTACCGACCTCGAGCTGGAACTCAACAAGTGGATCCGCCAGTACGTGGCCGACCAGGAAAACCCGAGCGCCGAAGTACGTGGCCGTCGTCCGCTGCGCGCTGCGCAAGTGATCGTCAGCGACGTTGAAGGCGAGCCGGGCTGGTACCGCGTGAGCTTGAACGTGCGCCCGCACTTCAAGTACATGGGTGCCGATTTCACCCTGTCGCTGGTTGGCAAGCTGGACAAAGAGTAAGAGCAACTCATGGACGGATACGGCAGCCTTTTCGAGCGCCTCAATGGCGATGCGGAACTACGCAAGGGCAGGAGCCTCGAGGCTTCGGCCATGGCGTCGGTGGCTGCTCATCTGGCCAAAATGCTCAGCACCCGGGCGGGCAGCGTGCAAACGCTGTCCGACTACGGGTTGCCCGATCTCAATGACATGCGCCTGAGCCTGCACGACTCCCTGAGTCAGGCCCGCCTGGCCATCGAAAGCTTCATCGAAGCCTACGAACCGCGCCTGAGCAACGTGCGTGTCATTTCCCTGCCGCGTGACCACGACCAGCTCCGCCTGGCCTTCAGCATCGAAGGCCTGCTGGAAGTCGAGGGTTTCAAGCGTCAGGTCAGTTTCGCCGCGCGCCTGGATGGCAGCGGTCAAGTGAAGGTCACCTAAGGAGAACCCCGATGTCTGGCAAACCTGCAGCACGCGTATCCGACCCCACCGCTTGCCCGCTTCCCGGCCACGGTACCAACCCGATCGCCGCCGGTTCCGGCGACGTGTTCTTCGACGGCCTCGCGGCCGCCCGTGAAGGCGATGCCTCTGCGTGTGGTGGTGCGATGGTCGGCGGCTTGGCCACGACGGTGAAAATCAACGGTAAGTCTGCTGTCACTGTTGATTCTGAAGGTACGCATGGCAACAAGGTTACGGCGGGTTCCGGAACGGTGATTATCGGCAACTCGCATACGCCGGCGCCATTTGTGCCGCCGTTGCCGGTGGAGATTCAGTGGCCGTTCAGCCAGCACTTTGTGGTTCGTAATCCTAGAAACGGAGCACCGGTTGCTGACCGGTCATACACATTGCGTACAGCCTCCGGTAAGGAGGTCAAGGGCGTTACTGATGCGCAAGGCCGAACAAAGCCTATCGCTTCTCACCTTGCTGAAAGTGTCACGCTTATCGTCGAAGAACAGTCTTCGCTCGTGATTGCTTGAGGGACTATCACATGCCGGCACCCACTCCTGTCACAGCTCAACTCACCCCTTCCTCTGACAAGAAGCCAGCGGAGGCGGCTGTCGATAGCTTCCAGATCACAGATATTCCGGGTGTGATGAGGAAAATGGGCTGGAAGGAAAGTGCTCGACTCATGCAGCGATGGTTCGACGGTGCGCCTTTTGAGATGTCCCCAAGCGAGAAGCGGGGGCGTCTCGCTGTTGACAAGATCACCGCAGAAAAGCTGTTTGATGATTTGGATTTTGAATGGCTCACCTCCTCCTCGCCCCACACAGGTGAAACCATCAAGGAGCTTCTTGCGAAGGCCACAAGCCCCAGTCAATACAATGAGTTTATCGGTCGTCAGCGAGGACTAACGCAGTTAGCACCGGGACTTTTGCAATTTATGACTTGCATGAGAACACTCGGAGTTCTTGATGAAACTGGCCAGGATCTCGTAAGGGGCGCTCATGACTACAGTGCCTTGAGCGCAAGAATGCTGGAGACTGCTACCCAATATAATTTTCGATCGATCGGGATTACCACTTCGGAAAAGAAAAATAATCCACTTGATGACGTGTACGGTACTTTGGGTGGATTCGTGGTTAAGTTTGCAGTCACGAAATTCAGTACAACTCCCAAGACGAAAAAAATGCCTGCTACATTAACGATTGAAGAGATTGGGTGTTATGTACGTGATACCTATGAGTTTTTGAATGAAGATGGTGACGACCAGTTGCTCGGATACTGGAATCACGACGGTGTTGTCAGGCCTAGCGTTTATGCATATTTAACTTCGCCAAAAACATACGAAGTCGAGGGGCAGCTTTATTTCAAGGTGACCAACGATAGCTACAACAGTTACCGCAATAGTTTTGGAAAGGGTGGTGATTTGTTTGTGTACTCTACGGTCAAGAAAATCCCCGTATCAATTCATCATCGTTTCACCGCTGCAGACTTTGCCGAATTTTCGCAACGATCGATCAAGCCAAAGGCGATGCCATGAAAGCTTCACCTAAAAATTGGGTCTTGATTCTTTCACTGTGCGCGCTTGTGCCGGTTTTGATTCTTTTGAGCTTGAAGGTGCTTAGCTCGAAGGCCGCGAAGCCTCTGTACGTCGACTGGAATGAATCTGGTAGTTGCTATATCGCAACCTATGTGCCCAATTACAATTTTTTGGGCGTAGTGGTCGGGCGTGTTTTCAAGTATTTCAGCAGTCCGTATTTTTATCGTGTTTATACAAAAAATGATGATCTGCTAAAAACATCAGAATGGTATCTCTGGCGGGACGAGGGCAGTCCCGGTATTGCCCCTGAGTTTCGCGGAGAGATGATTGTTTATCCAGGCTCTGAAGGCTGGGAAAGTTGGATAGTTTCAGAGTGTCGTTAATGCCTGATCTCAAAAATAAGTTGGCCTCGTCAACTGAGAAAGTAGGAGAACGGTAAGCATGGATGCAATGAGTTTACAGGGGTATCTGGCCGGCGTTGCTGACAGTGACCTGTTTGGCTGTCTGGCGATATTGAGTTTGGTATTGCTACTGACAGCTTCGCATCGCGCGGCTCGACACTCACGCCTTCACCGTGTCCTAACGCTTTCGGTTTTGGCCGCTGTTGTAGCTATTCATGGCTTTGGATCGTGGTACGGAAATCTGAGACCAGCATGAGCAACTACACCCGTCTTGCCATTTGCTTGTTTTTCCATGCCGTGGGATGTGTGGCCTACGTGTTTTTGAATAATGCAGTCGTACATGCCTACAAGCATCTGAACGGCGGGTTCACCGCCCGTGGAGTTGCCATCGGTATGGCCAGCTACGCGCTGTTTTACATTTTTCTTGGTGTCAATTTGATAGCTGCGCTGATCCCGAATCTTGTCGCCAAGCTGGTGATCCTGAGTCTTATGGTGGGCTTCATCCTGCTTTGGATGCTACCCGACAACCCACTGAGAGCCTTGTTTTATGGTGTGGCTCAAGGTTGCGTCACGTTGCTGGCAATCCTCGCTTCTCAAGTTACCGAGTTGCGTTGGGCATCGCGAAACAAGGTCGGGCGCATCCAGCCGAGCCAGCCTGAGAGTGCCATCCAATGAGCAGGTCGGGTATCGAGCGTAATCATCAGGTTGGTATTTCCATGAGTTCCACTACCAGGCAGGTACCCCGTGTCCTTTAACCACTACTACCAAAGCGAACTCACCGCACTGCGCCAACTGGGCCGCCGTTTCGCCGAGCGTAGTCCGGCGTTGGCGCCGTTCCTGGGGCAGGCCGGGCGGGATCCGGATGTGGAGCGGTTGCTGGAAGGTTTTGCGTTCCTCACCGGGCGGCTGCGCCAGAAGCTCGATGACGAGCTGCCGGAGCTCAGCCACTCGCTGATGCAACTGCTGTGGCCGAACTACATGCGCCCGCTGCCGGCGTTCAGCATTTTGCAGTTCGATCCGCTGAAGCGTTCGGGCCCGGCGCTGGTGGTCGAGCGTGATACGCCGATTGAAAGCAAGCCGATCGAAGACGTGCGCTGCCGTTTCCGCACCTGCTATCCGACCGAAGTGTTGCCGCTGGATCTGGCCGCGCTGAACTACTCGGTGAAGGGCGATGGCTCGCTGCTCAGCCTGCGTCTGGAAATGAGCGCTGACGGCCACCTCGGTGAGCTGGAGCTGAGCAAACTGCGCCTGCACTTTGCCGGTGAGCGCTACATCAGCCAGATGCTCTACCTGAGCCTGCTGCGTAACCTCGAAGGCATCGAGCTGATCCCGCTCGACGGTGCCGGCAAGCCGATCGATGGTGTCAGCGGCAAGCCGATGGCGTTCAAGATTCCGGGTGACCGGGTCAAACCGGTGGGCTTTGCCGAAGAAGAAGCGTTGATCCCGTATCCGCTGAACACCTTCCGTGGCTATCGCTACCTGCAGGAATATTTCGCCTTCCAGGACAAGTTCCTGTTCGTCGACGTCAACGGTCTGGACATCCTCAACGCGCTGCCGGAAGACACGCTCAAGCAGATGCGCGGCCTGGAATTGCGCTTTGACATTCGCAAGAGCGGCATCATGCGCATGCGTCCGACCCTGGATAATGTGAAGCTGTTCTGCACGCCGATTGCCAACCTGTTCGCGCACGACGCACTGCCGATCCGCCTCGATGGCAAACAGGATGAATACCTGCTGCTGCCAGCGGAATTCGATCTGGAAAACTGCGGCGTGTTCTCGGTGGAAACCGTCACCGGCTGGAAGCCCGGCGGCCTCGGTTATCAGGAGTACGTGCCGTTTGAATCCTTCGAGCACGACCCGAGTTTCGACGTGCCCAACAGCCGTCCGCATTACAGCATCCGCCAGCGTTCTTCTTTGCTGCACGACGGCCTCGACACCTATCTGAGCTTCGGCATCCGCCACACCGAAGCCCACGAAACCCTGTCGATCGAGCTGATCTGCACCAACCAGAACCTGCCGCGCAAGCTCAAGCTCGGCGACATCTGCATGGCCTGCGAGGAGACGCCGGAGTTCCTCAGTTTCCGCAACATCACCCCGGCCACCTCGAGCTTCGCGCCACCGCTGAACCGTGACTTCCTGTGGAAGCTGATCAGCAACATGTCGCTCAACTATCTGTCGCTGGCCGACGTCAACGCGTTGAAGGTGATTCTCGAAACCTACGACCTGCCGCGCTACTACGACCAGCACGCGGAGAAGGTCAGCAAACGCCTGCTCGGCGGCCTCAAACACATCAAGCACCACCACGTCGACCGGCTGCACCGCGGGTTGCCAGTGCGTGGTCTGCGCACCGAACTGACCATCGACCCGGAAGGGTATATCGGCGAGGGCGACCTGTTCGTTTTCGCCTCGGTTCTTAACGAGTTTTTCGCGCTTTACGCCAGTCTCAATTCGTACCACGAGCTGCGGGTAAAAAGCACACAGGGAGAGGTGTACCAATGGACACCACGTATGGGCCTGCAGCCCCTGCTTTAAGCGGGCTGACAAAGGTAATACGCGAGTACTCGCTGTTTCAGGCCGTGCTGCTGGTGATCGACCGGCTGCGCGAGGCACACCCGTACCTGAGCGAAGACGATCTGTACGACCAAGTGGAGTTCCAGGCCAACCCGAGCCTGGGCTTTCCGCGCAGCGACGTCGACCGTGTGGAGTTTTTCGAAGAGCACGGGCAGATGCGCGCGCGCATACGTTTCAACCTGATCGGCCTGGTCGGTTCGGGTTCGCCGCTGCCGGCGTTCTATGGCGAACAGGCGCTGGGCGACAGCGAAGACGGCAACCCGACGCGCAACTTCCTCGACCTGTTCCACCATCGCCTGCAACGGCTGATGCTGCCGATCTGGCGCAAGTACCGCTACCGCGCCAGCTTCCAGAGCGGTGCGCTCGATCCGTTCTCGGCGCAGCTGTTCGCGTTGATCGGTCTGGGCGGCGAAGAGATCCGCAAGGCCAAGGAGTTGAACTGGAAACGCCTGCTGCCGTATCTCGGTCTGCTCAGCTTGCGGGCGCACTCGGCGGCGCTGATCGAGGCGGTGCTGCGTTACTACTTCAAGCACGAAGACCTGGTCATCGAGCAGTGCATCGAGCGTCGCGTGGAGATCCTCGACGAGCAGCGCAACCGTCTCGGTCGCGCCAACAGCCTGCTAGGTGAAGACCTGGTGCTGGGCGAGCACGTGCGCGACCGCAGCGGCAAATTCCGCATTCACATCACCGAACTCGACTGGGAGCGATTCCACGAATTCCTGCCGATCGGGTTCGGCTACCAGCCGCTGTGCGCGCTGGTGCGGTTCACCCTGCGTGACCCGCTCGATTACGACATTCGCCTGGTGCTGCGCCCGGAAGAAATCCGCGAACTGCGCATTGGTGAAAAGAACGACTGTCGCCTGGGGTGGACCAGTTGGCTGGGCTGCGAGAAAGCAGACGGCGTGGTGACCCTGGGCAGCAAAATTCATTAAGGACGTGAGCCATGATCAACGTAGACCTGCAACAACTCATCCAGGCGCTGGACGCCGAAACCCGTCGTGACCTGGAACGTTCGGCCGAACGTTGCGTGGCCCGTGGCGGCAGCAAGATCCTCGTCGAAGACCTGCTGCTGGGTCTGCTGGAGCGTCCGAACGGCTTGCTGTCGCGCGCGCTGCAGGATGCAGACGTCGACGCCGGCGAACTGAGCGCCGCGCTGCAATCTCGCGTTGAACACAGTGCCTCGCGCAACCCGGTGTTTGCCCCGGAACTGGTGCAATGGCTGCAAGACGCGCTGCTGGTGGCCAACCTCGAACTCGGTCAGACCCAGGTCGAAGACGCTGCGCTGATCCTCGCGCTGCTGCGCAACCCGATGCGTTATGCCGGCAGCCGTTATCAGCCGCTGCTCGCCAAGTTGAATATCGATCGCCTGAAAGAATTCGCCCTGTCGCAACAGGAGCAACCAGCCGCCAACGGTAAGCCGGCCGCTCAAGGCGAATCGCTGCTGCAGCGCTTCACCCACAACCTGACCCAGCAGGCCCGCGACGGCAAACTCGACCCGGTGCTGTGCCGCGATGGCGCGATCCGCCAGATGGTCGACATCCTCGCCCGTCGTCGCAAGAACAACCCGATCGTGGTCGGTGAGGCCGGCGTCGGTAAAACCGCCATCGTCGAAGGCCTGGCCTCGCGTATCGCTGCCGGTGAAGTGCCGCAGGTGCTCAAAGGCGTCGAGCTGCTGTCGCTGGACATGGGCCTGCTGCAGGCCGGCGCCAGCGTCAAAGGTGAGTTCGAGCGTCGTCTCAAAGGCGTCATCGACGAAGTCAAAGCCTCGCCGAAACCGATCATTCTGTTCATCGACGAAGCCCACACCCTGATCGGCGCTGGCGGCAATGCCGGCGGTTCCGATGCGGCCAACCTGCTGAAACCGGCCCTGGCCCGTGGCGAACTGCGCACCATCGCCGCCACCACCTGGGCCGAGTACAAGAAATACTTCGAGAAAGACCCGGCCCTGGCCCGTCGTTTCCAGCCGGTGCAATTGCACGAACCGACTGTCAGCGAAGCGGTGACCATCCTCCGTGGTCTGGCGCAGGTCTACGAGAAGAGCCACGGCATCTATCTGCGTGATGATGCGGTGGTCTCGGCGGCCGAATTGTCCGCCCGCTATCTGGCCGGTCGCCAACTGCCGGACAAAGCTGTCGACGTCCTCGACACCGCGTGTGCCCGGGTGCGTATCAGCCTCGCTGCTGCCCCGGAAAGCCTTGAGCGCCTGCGCGGCGAGCTGGCCGAAGGTGGCCGTCAGCGTCAGGCGCTGCGTCGCGATGCCGAGGCCGGTCTGCTGATCGACCACGAAGCGCTGGACGCACTGGAAGCGCGGCTGGACGAAGCCGAAAGCGAAATGGTCGCGCTGGAAAGCCTGTGGACTGAACAGAAGCAACTGGCCGAGCGCCTGCTGGAACTGCGCCAGCAACTGGCCAAGGCCCGTGAAGCCGCTGCCGTCGAGCCGACCCTCAGCGTTGAAGAAGACGCCGAAGGCACCGTGATCGAAACCCTCGTTGCCGAGGTCGAGGAAGGCCAGAGCGTCGAAGCGCTGGAAGCCCAGCTCAACGAAACTCACAGCGCCCTGACCGCCGCCCAAGTCAAAGAGCGTCTGGTCAGCTTCGAAGTCTGCCCGCGTCTGGTCGCCGAAGTGATCAGTGCCTGGACCGGCGTGCCATTGGCGCAACTGGCCCGTGAGCACAACGCCAAGGTTGCGAGTTTCGCCACTGACCTGCGCACGCGCATCCGTGGTCAGGAACAAGCCGTGCACGCACTGGATCGTTCGATGCGCGCCACTGCCGCCGGCCTGAACAAGCCTGACGCACCGGTCGGCGTGTTCCTGCTGGTCGGCCCGAGCGGCGTCGGCAAGACCGAAACCGCGCTGGCCCTCGCTGACCTGCTGTACGGCGGTGACCGCTTCATCACCACCATCAACATGTCCGAGTTCCAGGAGAAGCACACCGTATCGCGTCTGATCGGTGCGCCACCGGGCTACGTCGGTTACGGCGAGGGCGGCATGCTCACCGAAGCGGTGCGCCAGAAGCCGTACTCGGTGGTGTTGCTCGATGAAGTCGAAAAGGCTGATCCGGATGTGCTCAACCTGTTCTATCAAATCTTCGACAAGGGCGTGGCCAACGACGGCGAAGGTCGCGAGATCGACTTCCGCAACACCTTGATCCTGATGACCTCGAACCTCGGCAGCGACAAGATCAGCGACCTCTGCGAAGACGGCGCACGCCCGACCGCCGAACTGCTCGAAGAGACCATTCGCCCGGTGCTGAGCAAACACTTCAAACCGGCGCTGCTGGCGCGGATGAAAGTGGTGCCGTACTACCCGGTGGGCGGTCCGGTGCTGCGCGAGCTGATCGAAATCAAACTCGGTCGTCTGGGCGAGCGCCTGAACCGTCGTCAGCTGGATTTCAGCTGGTGCCAGAACCTCGTCGATCACCTGTCCGAGCGTTGCACGCAAAGCGAAAGCGGCGCGCGTCTGATCGACCACCTGCTCGATCAGCACGTGCTGCCGTTGGTGGCCGACCGCTTGCTCGACGCGATGGCCACCGGTGAAAGCCTCAAGCGTGTGCATGCCACGCTCGACGGCAACGCCAGCGTGACGTGCGAGTTCGCCTGAGGTGGGTGTGATGTTCACTCAAGTGCCGCAGCCACTGGTCTATGCCGAAGCCTTGCTGGCGCAGTTCGCCAGCCTGTCGCGCGCGGCGGACGGTGCTGCGCTGCTGGGTGACTTCGTGCGTGGTCTGGCCGAGTTGAGCGGTTGCGAATTGACGCAGTTGTACCTGCTCGATGCGACCCACACCTGCCTGGGGATGAACGCCGAGTGTCTCGATGGCGCGCTGCAACCGCGCGCCACGACCAGCCTGCCGGCGGACTACAACGGTGAGCAACTGCTGCAGTTTGCCCTGTGCCAGAACCGCGTGGTGTGCCTGGACGATCTGGGTGCCAGCCTGCACGAAACCAGTTTCCTGCCGGCCACCGCCGGCGCCTGGCAATCGTTGCTGTGCGTGCCGCTGGTCAATCAGCAGAAGGCGGTCGAAGGCCTGCTGCTGTGTGCCAGTCGCCGTCACGTCGACTTGCAGGGTTTCGCCGATTCCCTCGGCCAGCTCGGCTCGTTCGTGCTCGGCCAGTTGCACCTGCTGCAACGCCTGCGTCAGCCCGTCGGGGTCGAGGCGCCGGTGAGTCGCAGCGTGCCGAGTCTCAACGGTTATGGCCTGATCGGTAAAAGCGCGGCGATGCGCCAGACCCACTCGTTGATCAGCAAAGTCCTGCACAGCCCCTACACCGTGTTGCTGCGTGGCGAGACCGGTACCGGCAAGGAAGTCGTGGCACGGGCGATTCACGATTGTGGCCCGCGTCGCTCCCAGGCCTTCATTGTGCAGAACTGCGCGGCGTTCCCGGAAAACCTGCTGGAAAGCGAGCTGTTCGGCTACCGCAAAGGCGCCTTTACCGGCGCTGATCGCGACCGCGCCGGGCTGTTCGATGCGGCCAATGGCGGCACGTTGTTGCTGGATGAAATCGGCGACATGCCGCTGTCGTTGCAGGCGAAGATTCTGCGTGTGCTGCAGGAAGGCGAGATCCGTCCGCTGGGCTCCAACGACACCCACAAGATCGACGTGCGCATCATCGCCGCGACGCACCGCGACCTGGCGGTGCTGGTCAGCGAAGGCAAGTTCCGCGAGGACTTGTACTACCGTCTGGCGCAATTCCCGATCGAGTTGCCGGCCCTGCGTCAGCGCGAAGGCGACATCCTCGACCTGGCCCGGCACTTTGCCGAAAAGGCCTGCGCGTACCTGCAACGTGATCCGGTGCGCTGGTCCGACGCGGCGCTTGAACATCTGTCCGGTTACACCTTCCCCGGCAACGTGCGGGAACTCAAGGCGCTGGTCGAGCGCGCGGTGCTGTTGTGCGAAGGCGGCGAGTTGCTGGCAGAACATTTTTCCCTGCGCATGGAGCCGATGCCCGAAGACCACAGCGGCCTGAATCTGCGCGAACGCCTGGAAAAGGTCGAGCGCACGCTGTTGCTCGATTGCCTGCGCAAAAATGACGGTAACCAGACCCTCGCCGCCCGCGAACTGGGCTTGCCGCGCCGCACCCTGCTGTACCGCCTCGGTCGTCTGAACATCAACCTGGGTGATTTCGATGGTTGATCTAGGGATGTTTTCTGGAGCAGGCGCCTCCTCTGTGGCCAGCCAATTACCTGTGGTTGTTGAGCTCCCTGTGGTGAGGGAACTTGTCCCCGATCGGCTGCGCAGCAGTCGTAATCCGACCACCACGGTTTGTCTGGGAAATCCGGATAGCTTGTTTTGGGGGCGCTTCGCACCCCATCGGGGACAAGTCCCCTCGCCACAGGGGATCGGTGTACCCCTTGTGTTGGCTCGAAGGCCCCGATGTAGAGCCTTCGAGACCACCAAAAGAATTAATTTCAGCGCCGCCCGAAAGGGTCGGCGCTTTGTGCTTTGTCTACCCCTGGAGACCCTCTGATGTCTGTTCGTCACTGGCACGCCGTCCTGCTGACCCTCGTCGTTCTATGCGGCCTTGGCGGCTGCAGCGGCAATTACAAATTCAACGACAACGACTATCGCCCGTTGGGTGATCCGCAAGCGGTCAATCGCGGCAAGTGACCGCAAGGAGCATCAAACATGGAATTGGTTTTCGAAATGCTGAACACCAAGCAGTTCGTGCCCACCGAGTTGTGCCAGAAGACCTTCAAACAGGCTGGTGGCGTGATCGGGCGGGGCGAGGACTGCGACTGGATCATTCCTGACCGCAAGCGGCATCTGTCCAATCACCACGCGATTGTCAGCTACCGCGAAGGCACGTTTTTCCTGACCGACACCAGCAGCAACGGGGTTCAGGACGGCGACAGCGGCGCACGCCTGCACAAGGGCGAACCGGTGCGCATCGAGCACGGCAGCACCTACGTGCTCGGCGACTTCGAAATTCGCGCGCGACTTGTGCGTGACCCGGCGACCTTCGATGGTGAAGTCGGCCGTCCGCGTGCCGCCGGCAGCATCATTCCGGACGACGCGTTTCTCGATCTTGATCCGTTGAATGCGATCGAACAGCAAGAGCGCGTCTATTCGGAAATCGACGAGCTGTTGGCCCCGACCGCCAAGCCCGAGGATTCCCGTCAGCGTGCCGACTATGCGCGCATCGACATGGAAAGCCTGATGGTGCCGGAGCTGATCGCACCGGTTGAACCCGAGCCAGCTCCGGCCCCGAAAGCCGTCGAGCGTCAGAGCGAAGGGTTCTGGGAGTATTTCGGTGCGGCGCTGGGCGTGGATCTCAAAGGCCTCAGCCACGACGAGCGCGAAGCGTTGGCGCTGAACGCTGCGCGTCTACTGCGGCAGAGCATCGGCGGTTTGCAGCAGAGCCTGCGCACCCGTTCGGAGCTGAAAAACGAGCTGCGTCTGGCCCAGACCACCGTGCAAGGTACCAACAAGAACCCGCTGAAATTCGCCGTCGATCCGAGCGAAGCGCTGGAGATTCTGTTGCAGCCGCACAAGCCCGGGCACCTGCCGGCCGATCAGGCGATCTCCCGTGCGTTCCGCGATCTGCAGGCGCATCAGGTGGCCTTGCTCACCGCCAGCCGCGCCGCCGTGCGCGGCACTCTGGAGCACTTCTCGCCGGAACAACTGACCCTGCGTTTCGAGCGCGACAACAAGCCGTTGATCGCCACGTCGGGCGGGCGCTGGAGAGCGTTCGGCCGTTACCACCAGGCACTGCGTCAGGACGATGACTGGAGCGAGCGTCTGCTGGCCCGCGATTTCGCCCAGGCCTATGAAGAACAGATCCGCCTGATCTCCACCCTCCACACCGACCACCAAGGATGATGCGCATGTCTCGCCGCTCGACCGCTTTTTTCAAGACGCTGACTGCGCTCACCGTGCTGGTGCTGCTCGCCGGTTGCTCGTCGCTGTCGCCGTACTCGAAAGTGACCAAGATCAACCTGAAGCTGACCGGCAGCGATCAGCTCAACCCGGACCTCAACGGCCGTCCTTCGCCGATCGTGGTACGCCTGTTCGAACTCAAGCACCCGGTGACCTTCGAGAACGCTGATTTTTTCAGCCTCTACGAGCGCGCCAAGGAATCCCTCAACCCGGATCTGGTGGCCAGCGAAGAACTCGAACTGCGCCCGGGTGAAACAGTGGAGATGAAGCTCAGCGTGGAGGAGGGCAGCCGCTACGTCGGCGTTCTCGCCGCGTACCGTGATCTGCCGGAAACCAAGTGGCGCTACACCGTGCAGGTCACTCCGCTGGAGCTGACCGATGCCGATCTGACCCTGGATCAGGCCGGTATCCGCAACACCCATGAAGCGCTCGCCAAGGCGGATGACTGAACATGAATACCCATAAAGTCATTTGGCAGGAAGGCATGTTGCTGCGTCCGCAGCACTTCCAGCACAACGATCGCTATTACGATCACCAGATGAAAACCCGCACCCAGTTGCTGGGTGGCTACACCTGGGGTTTCCTCAATCTGGAGATCGACCTGCAGTTCCTCAACATGGGCAAACTGGTGATCAGTGCCGCCTCGGGGATTCTGCCGGACGGCAGCCTGTTCGAACTCGGTGGTAACACCGAGCCGCTGGCGCTGGACGTACCACCGAATACCGGCAACACGCCGATTTACCTGGCGCTGCCGTTGGTCACCGGTAACCACATCGAAGCGCGCCGTCCGGAGCAGTCCGACGTGCTGGCGCGTTACACCGCGTATGACGCCGAAGTGGCCGACTCCAACGCCGGCGACGATTCCGCCAGCCAGGTCAGCTGCGGCCGCCCGGACTTCAAACTGTTGCTCGGCGAGCAGCAGAGTGATCAGGCCTACGTGAAGCTGAAGATCTGCGATGTGCTCGACACCACGCCGGACGGCGTGATCAGCCTCGACCCGGATTTCGTGCCGACCTACATTCAGGCCCACGCGTCCAGCTATCTGCTGTCGTGCCTCAAAGAAGTCATCAGCATGCTCAACCACCGGGGTGACACGATTGCCGAGCGGATTCGCTCCAACGGCAAGGTCGGTGGTGCGGAGGTTGGCGACTTCATGATGCTGCAACTGATCAACCGCACCGAACTGCTGCTGCGCCACTACCTCGGTCTGGAGCAGGTGCACCCGGAAGAGTTGTACCGCACGCTGCTGACCATGCTCGGCGATCTGGCGACTTTTTCCAGCGACAGCAAGCGCCCGCGCCTGGACAGCCGCTACTCCCACGCCGACCAGGGCGCGAGCTTCCGCAAACTGATGGAAGCGATTCGTCAGGTGTTGTCGATGGTGCTGGAACAGCACGCCATCGAACTGATCCTGCAGGCGCGTCAGTACGGCATCATCGTGTCGCCGTTGCACGACCACAAACTGCTCGGCTCGGCATCGTTCGTGCTGGCGGCGAGTGCCAACTGCGACTCCGAAGAACTGCGCCACCGCTTGCCGGCGCACCTCAAGGTCGGCCCGGTGGAGCGCATCCGCCAACTGGTCAACCTGCACTTGCCGGGGATCAAGGTCAAACCCTTGCCCGTGGCCCCGCGGCAGATCGCATTCCACTCGAACAAAACCTACTTCATCCTCGAACTCAGTTCCGAAGACCTGGCGCAACTCGAGCGCTCCGGCGGCTTCGCGTTCCACGTGTCCGGCGAATTCGCCGAGCTTGAACTGAAATTCTGGGCCATCAGGAACTGACCGCCATGATCAAGGAAACGGATTACAACCAGGACGACAAAACCGTCCTGCTCGATCGTCAGGGCCACGGACCGGCAGCGAGTCCGCTGACCGACTTCGCCGCGCCGCCGCGCTTCGAGCAACTGGAAGAACGGATGATCTACGCCGCGCGCCTGCGCCCGGCGGAGGCCTTCAACATCAGCCTCAATTCGCTGGTGGCGGCGTCGTCCGAACTGCTTTCGGAAGTGGTGCGTCTCAAGCACAGCGAAACCCGCGAAGACCTCTACGCGCTCAACGAGCGCCTGACCGCCGGGCTCAAGCTGTTTGAAGTGCGCGCCTTGCACAACGGCGCCGAAAGCAGCCAGGTGATGGCTGCCCGTTACGTGCTCTGCACCGTGGTCGACGAAGCCGTCGTGACCACGCCGTGGGGCAACGAAAGCGAGTGGTCGCAGATGAGCCTGCTCAGCAGCTTCCACAACGAAACCTTCGGTGGTGAGAAGTTCTTCCAACTGCTCGATCGCCTGTCGAAGAACCCGGTCAAGCACCTGCCGATGCTCGAGCTGATGTATCTGTGCCTGTCCCTCGGTTTCGAGGGCAAGTACCGCGTGCAAGCGCGTGGCATGCTCGAGCTCGAAGGCATCCGCGACGCCTTGTACCGGCAGATCCGTCAGTTGCGTGGCGACGTGCCGCGCGAATTGTCGCCGCACTGGGAAGGCCTCAACGATCAGCGCCGCAACCTGGTGCGCATCGTGCCGGCGTGGATGGTGGTGCTGTTCACTTTGGTCTGCCTGGTGGTGATGTATTCGGGTTTCGCCTGGGTCCTGGGCGAGCAGCGCGACACCGTTCTGCAACCATATCAGCCGCTTGATCCGGCCGCGGTCCAACCGCAGTCGCAGCCGTAACAGGGACGTGTGATGAAAAAGTTTTTCAAGAAAGTCGGCGCCTTCCTGCGCCAGACCTGGGTCTGGACCCTGCTGCTGGTGCTGTTCGTGGCGCTGCTGGTGTGGTTCGTTGGCCCGTTGTTGGCGGTGGATGACTACAAGTTCTGGGAAAGCGCGACCTCGCGTCTGCTGACCATCAGCGTGCTGTTCCTGATCTGGGGCCTGACCATGGTCTTCGTCAGCTGGCGTGCGGGCGTCCGCAAGAAAGCCGTCGAAGAAACCGAAGACGGCCAGGATCGCATCCGTCGTGACGAGTTGATCGAAGAAGAGCAGAAAGAGTTGAAGGCGCGCTTCAAGGACGCGCTGAAAACCCTGAAGACCTCGAGCCTGTATCGTGGCCGCAGCGAACGCTGGCGCAACGACTTGCCATGGTACCTGCTGATCGGTCCGCAGACCTCTGGCAAGACCAGCTTGCTGGACTTCTCCGGGCTCGAGTTCCCGATCAACAAGATCGACCGCAAGCTGACCCGCGACACCCTCGGCACCCGTCATTGCGACTGGTACTTCGCCGACCACGGTGTGCTGATCGACACCGCTGGGCGCTACACCACGCAACCGGACGCGGAAGTCGACGGCAGTGCCTGGACCACCTTGCTCGAGCTGTTGCGCAAGCGTCGTCGCGGGCGTCCGTTGAACGGCGTGCTGGTGACCATTCCGGTGGAGTCCCTGATCGGTGGCAGCGAGCAGGACATCGACACCCTGGCGCGCCAGGTACGCGGTCGCCTGCAAGACGTCTATCAGAAACTGCACGTCGACGTACCGGTGTATCTGGTGCTGAGCAAGGCTGACAAGCTGCTCGGTTTCGACGAGTTCTTCGATCAACTGACCCGCGAAGAAAGCGATCAGGTGCTGGGTACCAGCTTCCGCAAGGACCAGCTCGGCACCGACGTCGCTGTACTGCGCAGCGAGTTCGAAGAGCTGCTGCGTCGCCTGAACAATCAGGTGATCATGCGCATGCACTCCGAGCGCGATACCCAGCGCCGTGGCCGCATCCTCGACTTCCCGCATCAACTGGGGCAGATCGGCGAGCGTCTGTGCCTGTTCGTCGACATGGCGTTCACTGGCAACCGTTACCAGCGTGCGACGTTGCTGCGTGGTTTCTACCTGACCAGCGCCCCGCACCTGACTCAGGAAATGGACGCGACCACCGCCGGCATCGGCGCCAGCCTGGGCATGAGCGCCGGCGTGCTGCCAACTCTGCGCAGTGGCCGTTCGCGCTTCATCCATCATCTGTTCAGCCGGGTGATTTTCCCGGAATCGGATCTGGCCGGCCTCGACAAGCGCGAGCGCAGCCGCATCCATTGGGGCCAGCGTGCGTTGTACGTTGGCGCACTGGCGGCACTGGCCCTGTTCGGCATGCTCTGGGCCGGTGGTTTCTCGGCCAACTACGAGCGTCTGGAAAACCTGCGCACACTGGCGCAGAACTGGACTCAGCAGCGTTCGGCGCTGACCCCGCGTGATGACGCGATGGGCGTGCTGAAAACCCTCGACACCAGCTACGCCGCGACTCAGGTGTTCCCGAAAAAAGGCGACGTCTCGTACCACGAACGCGGCGGTCTGTATCAGGGCGAAGACGTCAATCCGGTGGTCAGGCAAGCCTACGAGCACGAGCTCGAAGCGCAACTGCTGCCACGGGTCGCGACCCTGCTCGAAGGGCAGATCCGCGCCAACATGAAGGACCGCGAAAAGCTGCTCAACAGCCTGCGTGCGTACCTGATGCTGAACATGAAGGACCGTCGCGATGCGGCGTGGCTCAAGGACTGGGTCGCCACTGACTGGTCGCAGCGCTACACCGGCAACACCGCGGTGCAGAACGGTCTGAACACCCACCTCGAGCGCCTGCTGAAGCAGCCGTTCATCTACCCGCTGAACGATCAGCTGGTGACTCAGGCGCGTCAGGTTCTGCGTTCCGAATCGCTGGCCACCGTGGTCTACCGCATGCTCCGCGAGCAAGCGCGCAACCTGCCGGAATACCGTTTCAGCCAACACCTCGGCCCGCAAGGCTCGCTGTTCATCGGCACCGAATACGTGATCCCGGGTTTCTACACGCAAACCGGTTATCAGCAGTACTTCTCGGTGCAGGGTTCGGCGCTGGTCACCGACATCCTGCGTGACAACTGGGTGCTGGGCGAAGGTGCGGGCATCAGCGACATGGACTTGCGTCGCCTGATGGTCGAGTTGGAGCAGCTGTACTTCCGTGACTACGCCAACTACTGGAGCGAGGCCGTTGGCCAGGTGGCCTTGCCGCCGATCAGCGACGCCGGTGAAGGCGCCGAGCAACTGGCGGGCCTGACCTCGGCCAACTCGCCGGTGCTGGCATTGCTCACCGAAGTGCGCGAGAACACGCGCTTCCCGGCCGCTGCCGATCCGGTGGATGAAGCCGGTGATGCCGCTGATGCGCTGGCAGGGCAGAAGGGCAAACTGGGCAAGGTCGGCAAACTGGCCTCGGCTGTCGCGGACAAGGCTTCGGCGATGAACGTGGCGAAGAACCTGCCGGACACCGCGAAGAAATCGCTGCAACGCCGTTTCGAGCCGCTACACCGTTTGCTCGATGACAACAACGGCCCGGCCGCTGATCTGACCCCAGCCCTCAGCGCGCTCAACGACCTGCAACTGCAACTGTCCGGTCTGGCCCGTTCCAGTACGCCGGAACAAGCTGCGTTCGAACTGGCGAAAACCCGCATGAGCGGCCAGCGTGATGCGCTGACCAATCTGCGTGCTGCCTCGGGTCGCCTGCCGCGTCCACTGAGCGTGTGGTTCAACGTACTGGCCGAAGACTCGTGGCGCCTGGTGCTCAACGATGCCTACCAATACCTGAACGGCCGTTATCAGAACGAGCTGTACAGCGTGTATGGCAAGACCATCAGCAAGCGTTATCCGTTCAGCGCCAGCAGCACCAGCGACGTGGCGATCAGCGACTTCCGCGAGTTCTTCCGGGCTCAAGGCACCGTCGACCGCTTCTTCGACAGCTACATGCGTCCGTTCGTCAGCGGTGATCCGGGCAACTACCGGATGCGCAGTGTCGACGGTCACAGCCTGCCGGTGTCGAAGATGTATCTCGACCAGATGGCGGCAGCCCTGACGATTCGTCAGAGCTTCTTCTCGATCAACCCGGCCGAGCCGACCGTGCAGTTCAAGCTGGAGCCGTACACCCTCGACCCGGCCGTCAGCCGTTCCGAGTTCAAGTTCGGCGACAAGACCATGGAATACCGCCACGGTCCGATTCTGCCAATGACGTTCAAGTGGCCGACCGATGCTGAAGATGGTCGTACCAGTCTGGTCATGGACAAGATGGCGGGTCGTCCGATCGGCATCGAGAAGAACTCCGGCCCATGGTCGCTGTTCCGTCTGTTCGACCTGATGCAGACCGAGTACCTGACCGGTCGCGACGTGTTGGTGCTGAAAGCCGACGTAGGTGGCCTGCGCGCCAACTACCTGCTGACCAGCCAGCGCACGCCGAACCCGTTCGACATGGGCGTGCTGCGCACTTTCCGTATGCCGGTGCAGCTCTGATGCTGGTGGCCAGTCCCTGGCGCAGCGCGGCGCGTACCGACCCGGGCAAGGTGCGGGCGCGCAACGAAGATGCCTTCCTCGACTCGCCACAGCAGGGGCTGTGGGTGGTCGCGGACGGCATGGGCGGTCATCAGGGTGGCGACATCGCCAGCCAGTTGATCGTCGCCAGCCTGGCTGAACTGCCGCAACACGAGGACTTCGACGAACGCCTCAAAGCCATCCGCCAGTGCCTGCACTGGCTGAACCGGCGTTTGGGGCAAGAGTTGACGGTCACCGCCGGGCGTCACGACAGCATCATGGGCAGCACCGTCGTGGCGCTGCTGGTGGAAGGCAATCGCGCGGCCTGCATCTGGGCCGGCGACAGCCGTTGCTATATGTGGCGCGGGCAGCGGTTGTATCAGCTGTCCAAGGACCATTCGCTGCAACAGCAACTGATCGACGAGCAACAGATGAGCGTCGAACAGGCCGCAGCGCATCCGGCGGCTCAGGCCTTGACCCGAGCCGTCGGCGCGGCTGAACAACTGACCCTGGATGTCCTCGAACTCGAGGTCTATCCGGGCGATGCGTTCTTGTTGTGCAGCGATGGTTTGTATCAGGGCCTGAGCAGCGATGCCCTTGGCAATGCCCTCAGCCTCAGCGCGCCGCACGTGGCGCTGGAACGTCTGTTCGACGGCGCCCTGCGTGGCGCCGCCCGGGACAACCTGACTGCCGTGGTGATCCGCCAATGACTGAAATCGAATCGTCAGTCGATGACTTGCTGATGAGCGAAGAGCAGGCCAACAACCTGACCTACTTCGCCTTCGCCAAGGCAAACAAGGCAGAGCCGTTGCTGGCGCCAACCAAGGCCAGCATCGGTGCACTGCCGGACGTACTCGCCGGCCGCTACCACCTCGAGCGTCTGCTCGGGGCGGGCGGCATGGGTGCCGTCTACCGGGCGCGGGACCTGCTGCACGAGCAGTTCGGTGATCCCGATCCTTACATTGCGCTGAAAATCCTCAGCGAAGAATTTGCCGAATCGCCGGACGCCAGTGCCTTGCTCTACAGCGAGTTCGCCCTGATCCGACGCCTGCGCCACGACAACGTCGTGCGTGCACACACCTTTGAAGTCGATACCGACTGCCAGCGGGCTTTCATCACCATGGAATACATGCGTGGCCTGACCCTGGACAAATTGCTCTGCGAGCGGCCCCTCGGCCTGCCGTGGAAAGAAACGCGCGACATCGCGCTGCCGCTGCTCGATACGCTGGCCTACGCCCACCGTCGCGGCGTGCTGCACGGTGACATGAAGCCAAGCAACGTCATGCTCAGCGAGGACGGCCTGCGCCTGTTCGACTTCGGTCTCGGCCAGGCAGACGAAGGCGTGTTGCCCGGCCTGCCGCACCTGAGCCGCGAGCGTTTCAACGCCTGGACCCCGGGCTACGCTGCCCCCGAACTGCTTGAGGGCCAACCGATGTCGGCCAGCGCGGACGTGTACGGCGTGGCCTGCGTGATTTATGAACTGGCGAGCGGCAAACACCCGTTCCGCCGCTTGCCCTCGACCCAGGCCCGCGATGAGCACCTGGAGCGCGAGCTGCAAGCCCCGGCGAACCTGCCAAAACACGGCTGGCCAGCGCTGAAAACTGCGCTGAGCTTCAATGCGGCAGAGCGCACCATCACTGCCGACCAATTGCGTGACGCCTTGGGCGCCACTTCGTCCTGGCTGCAACGGTTGCGACTTCGGGCGTAACGGACGACATTCGAACAGGGAGCGCTTTATGTTCAACCCAGCTAACGAAACCCACTTCAGCCTCAAGGTCGAAGACTACGTGGGCGACCTGCAAGTGCTGTCGTTCACCGGCACCGAAGGCATCAGCCAGCCGTTTCGCTTCGACCTCGAACTGGTCAGCGAAAACCCCGATCTGGACCTGGAAAAACTCCTGCACAAGCAGGCGTTTCTCGCGTTCGATCCACAGGGCTCGGGCATCCACGGCCAGATCTACCGCGTCGCCCAGGGCGATGCCGGCAAGCGCCTGACCCGCTACAAAGTCTCGCTGGTTCCGCAACTGCAATACCTGCATCACCGCACCAACCAGCGCATCTACCAGCAGATGTCGGCGCCGAAAATCATCGCGCTGATCCTCGACGAACACGGGATCAAGGGCAACGCCTACAGCTTCCAGCTCAGTCAGCCGTGCCCGGATCGCGATTACTGCGTGCAGTACGACGAAACCGACCTGCACTTCGTCCAGCGCCTGTGCGAAGAGGAAGGCATTCACTACCACTTCCAGCACAGCGACAAAGGCCACCTGCTGGTGTTCGGCGACGACCAGACCGTGTTCCAGAAACTCGGCCAGCCAACCGCTTATGTGCAGGGCAGTGGCATGGTCGCCGAAGAACCGGTGATCAAAGGCTTCAAGCTGCGCCTGGAAACCCGCACCAGCCGCACCACGCGCCGTGACTACGACTTCGAAAAACCGCGCCTGCAAATGGAAGCGGCGTACAAGCCCGATGGCGCTCTCGATAGCAAAGACGCCGAACCGGATCTCGAAGACTACGACTACCCGGGCCGCTTCATCGACCGCGCGCGCGGCAAGTTCCTCAGCCAGCGCGCCCTCGAACGCCACCGCGCCGACTACCGCCAGGCCGAAGGTCGTGGCGACCAGACCAAACTGGTCAGCGGCCACTTCATGGAAATGTCCGACCACCCGCGCAGCGAGTGGAACGACCTGTGGCTGCTCACCGAAATCTTCCACGAAGGCAAACAGCCGCAAGTCCTCGAAGAAGGCGTGACCAGCGACACCACCGACAACAAGGACGACTTTCACCAAGGCTACCGCAACACCTTCCTCGCCACCCCGTGGGACGTGTTCTACCGCCCAGCCCTCGAACACCCGAAACCGCGCGTACTCGGCAGCCAGACCGCCATGGTCACCGGCCCCAAAGGCGAAGAAATCCACTGCGACCAATACGGCCGCATCAAAGTGCAATTCCACTGGGACCGCGAAGGCCTCGCCGACGACAAAACCAGCTGCTGGCTGCGCGTCTCCAGCTCCTGGGCCGGCGACCGCTACGGCGCCATCAGCATTCCGCGCATCGGCATGGAAGTCCTCGTCACCTTCCTCGAAGGCGACCCCGACCAGCCCCTCGTCACCGGCTGCCTGTACCACAAGGAAAACCCGGTGCCGTACGCCCTGCCGGCAAACAAAACCCGCAGCGTCTTCAAAACCCTCAGTTCCCCGGGTGGTGGCGGTTACAACGAACTGCGCATTGAAGACAAAAAAGGCGCGGAGCAAATCTACATCCACGCCCAGCGTGATTGGGATGAAAACGTTGAGCACGACCAGAAGATTCGGGTCGGCAACGAACGTCACGACACCGTGGTGAAGAACACCTACACCGAGCTGAAGGCCGAAGAACACCGCACCACCATCAGCGACCGCAAGGTTGAAGCGAAGCTGGATGATCACCTCACGGTTGGGCAGAACCAGCATGTGAAGCTGGGCACGGCGCAACTGACCAGCGTGGGCAAAGAGATTCACCTCAAGGCTGGGGACAAGATTGTTATTGAGGCGGGGACGGAGCTGACGATTCTTGGGGGTGGGAGCTTTATCAAGCTCGATGGCGGTGGTGTGACGGTGGTTGGGCCGGTGGTGAAGATTAATGCGGGTGGCTCAGCTGGCTCCGGCACCGGGATCGGGATTAAACCGCCGGTGTTGCCGGGGGCTGCGGATAAGGATAAGGCGGGGAGTTTGATGGATCAGGCGTTGGGGAATGCGGTGCCACCTCCTCCGCCAGCATCCGAGAAAAAGAGCTTCCGTATTCAGATGAAGCGTCCCTATGACAAAAAGGGAATTGCTGGACAACCCTATACGCTGGAAGTGGATGGAGTGACCTATAAAGGCACAACTTCCAGTGAAGGGTTTGTTGATCAGCCAGTTCCGCCTGATGCGAAAAAGGGCAAGCTTACTTTCTATCCATTTGGCGCAGAATCTCAGCCATGGATATGGGAATTGGACTTGAAAGCTCAGTCGGAGGCCTCGGACGTGAAAGGGCTTCAGTCCCGCCTTAAAAATCTTGGGTTCTATGATGGAAAGATAGACGGTGAGAATGGCCCGAAAACTAAGTATGCCACCCGTTGCTTCCATCGTTCCTGTGAATTATCAGACAAAGATTATCTTTCTTCCAGCGATATTAAACGCCTTGAAGAACAGCATATTGCATAAGGAAATAGGTAATGATTTACGGGAATTTTGATCTCCGTAGGAAGGATCACGATGGTAAACCAGCACAAAATACACCTCCACGTTGGGGCGGGGTCGAGAACCCACCGGTTACCGTTACTAATGCTGAAACAGCTGGGGTGACATCCGGAAGCAGTGCTGCTTTAGCTGTGCCAGAGCACGTGAGAAAGCTTCAAGAGGATCTAATTAGCTTAGGGTTCTCTGTTCTCGGAAAAGCTACTGGAGAGTTTGGACCTAGAACTGAGTGGGCTGTTCGGGAGTTTCAAATATATGCTTCAATGGTGCAGGTTGCATGTGTGAGAAATGAAAAAAGAGGTCAGTTGCTATTGGATCAGGCTGGCTCTCCTGTGCGAATAAATAACTTGGATGTTTACTATGACGGCTCCGCAGGAGTAGTTGCTAAAGCTGGAAAGGCCCCGGCCGTTAGCGGATCAACCATTGGTCCCGTGAGTTATTATGTTGATAGTCTTCAGTCAGTAGCGAATGCTGCTAGGTATACTGGTCCGATAAGTGGTGTGGTAAATGAAAAAACCAGAACTGCAATAGAACATTGGCTAAATAGTGACTATAGATGCCCTGTTGTTTTTGAAGCGTGGAGGATGGCTGGGGGATCCAGGACTGATTTGGCTGAAAAAGGTTGCAATGTTTGGGCTCATGATAGTTTTACTGAAGGCGGCCCGAGAGTTGCGTTTAGAGATTTCAGTAGTTACTTCACTTTTCCAGATGGTCGAGCTCAGACAGAATATCATGCAGTTGGTTACTATCAGAGCGGAAACTTTGGTGGACCTAATGCGGGTAAAGTGCATAGTTGGTCATCTCAGACTGAAATGACAGTTGAGAAAATAACCGGCGCACCTGCTAATCCGGCGCAACTCAATAGCCCATCCCTTTCAACATATCGAACGATAAGGGTGGTTGCGGAAGCAGAATGTTTTGGTCGGTTTGACGTACTAAACGCTTGGGATAATGCTCTTATTTCTGGCGGCCCTTGCCATTGGACTATGGGGCTGTTTGCACCAGCCCCCATAAATCTTTATGGGAAAGGTGAGCTTCCTGGGTTTATGGCATACCTGAAAAATCGTGAGCCTGAAGTTTTTGAAAAAGTTTTTGGTAACTTCGGTTTGTACCCGACGAAAGAGTGGGGTGCCCCGGGTTTTTATGACGAAGATCTAATGACCTATGCAGCTTGGGTCAAGCTTGCGAATGATAGCTACGCTGTTTCCCAAACAACTCACTCCGAGAGTGAATTTACAGAATTGGCCGCCTCGGAAGATGAAGCTAATTACTTAAAAACGTGGCATTGGTTTTATCGTCTTAGTATGGCTGCGCGCACTATTCCTAAATATAGATCAACGATGTGGTCTATGGCTAAGCTTAGATTAAGGGAGATATTGACTGATCCGATCAGCTTCAATGTTGGATCTGTGGTCGTAAATAGTACTGTAGGAGCTATTTACACCTCCGAAAAAGCAGTGGCTATACTTTTGCGTTGGCATGTTTGGCGGCCTTCACATGTTGTTAGTGGGGGGCAGTACAATAGGCTTCGCAATGTTCTTCAAAACACAATTAATACATCGGGAGGAGTTAACTGGCAACTCCCAATTGCTAGTTGGGGGGAAGCGCATGAAGCTGCACTAGCAACAAAGTTATTTAACGCGTTGCAAGCTTTGAATGATACCATCGCTGTCGCCATCGTTTATGGAACCAGTGAGGTTCAAGGGGCGGTCAGAACCGGTCGTAACACATTTGTTATGGAGAATTGATATGAGGTGTCTTTTTATATTCGCATTTCTTGCGACTGCAGCCAACGCTGCTCCTGTAGATGTGTGTTCTCCGGCAGGGGGTGCTAAGTATTTTTTGTCCCCGTGGACGGAGGGTGTGCGTGATTTTGATTTGCTTTCTCGGGTTGATGGTGAAAAATTTTCAATTGAGGAAGGGAAAATTGTCATTAGTGAAGATATTAATGGCGATGGAGTAAAGGATTTCATTTATCTTTCAACTTCCAGTGGTGGGTCGAGTGGTGATTTTATTTATGAGTTTCTAATTCAGTGTCGCGGATTTTTAAGAAATGTTGGTGGTGAGTATTTTGCTGGTGTGAAAGTTCTTGATACTCACCCGGAAAATAGTTTGTTTAGAGATATTGAGATCTATTCTTATAATAGAGACAAGCAAGATCAGATTATGCATAGAGATGGTAAGGCGCTAACAACGTCTCATGTTTGGCGTTTTAATTCGGAAACTAAGCTCTATGAAGGTGAGTCAAGATAGCTAATAGAGGAGAGCGATTTATTTATGTCAATGGTCAATCAATAAAGCCGTCCTGTTTTGTATTGTGCGACCGCAGCTAGGACGTGTACGTGCGCTTGAAACTATTTGCCGGGTTATTACTAGGCGTGTTGTGGACGGTCTCCGCCCAAGCTGAGCTAACCGCCTTCAGCCCAACCCGAGGCACTGAAGCGGCGCTCATATCGGAGGGGCTTTCGCTCGCGTTTTCGGTAACACGCGACGAGCACAGATAGTCCCAAACCATCAACTTCGAAGCAGAAAGCGACCTGCGCATGCAGATCGATGATTTCAATTTCGACGGGATGAAGGACTTCGCAGTTTGGCAGTTTGATGACGGGATGGGTACGCACAACATCCACAGGATTATTGTTTACCAGCCCAGAACCGGCAGCTTCCAATAAATTAAATGGGCACAGACCATTTTTCAGTAATTTTCAAAGAACGTGGTCTGTCCCCGGTTTCCCACAGTCGGCAGCCCTTTATATGTCGAGCTTCAGATTACAGACTTTGTAGACCGATTGAGAGATGTTTTGCTGAAAGTGCCAAATACGTATAGTTTTTCAATTGGTAAGGTTTTTCGTTCTGCGCTGGGACAGGCAACGGCTTTGGATGAAAATGTGAATAGACCAGGTAAGGTTGCAGCCAATGTTAAAAAGCTTTGGATGAATTCTTTTTGCAGAATCCGAACGTCAGCAAAGACATAGCTACTTGGGGAAGTAATCACTCAGTATATGAACGGAAGATTTTGGATATCTACGGGCCGGGTCGCCCTGAAATGACGGATCCGGGACCAAGATTTACTAAATTAAAGGCTGCGCTCAATGTTTAATGTATTTTTTTTATTTGTTCTTTCCAGTTTTGCGTCATTGCAGATGGCTCAAGCAGAACCAAAGGCCATGGAAGTTAAAGGAGTAAAAGGCACTTCCTTAAGTGCTCAAAGCTTCGATAAAAAATACGGTGGATGGCGTGACGTAGAATATAGGTCCGCCGCAGTATCGTTCAAAATTTATGCCGTTCCAATTGGGATGGAGCCTTCGGAGGATGGGGTCGTAGCGAACCCTGATGCAGATTCTATTTCTCCTGATAATAGATATTTGATCATTCAACGGACTAATGCTGGGGAGGTGGTGGATGACGAGGGAACTACCATTATTTCTTCACAGGCATATTGTGATGTGATTTCGATGGAGACGGGCTGTATTAAGAACATAGGATCGGCGCAACAGTGTGAAGGGACATGGCAGGATGATAAGTGGAAGACTTCGAGGGGAGAGTTTTTTGATTTTTCCAAAGGAAGTAAGTCTCCAAGGCTTTTAATCTCTGATGCTTCGCGGGATACTGAAAGTCAATCGCGTGCTAGTTCTCTGAGGGATCATATTTTCATGGGCGTCCCCTCGTATATGGCATGTTATCCCCCGGAAAATAATATATCTGAATATAACGACATGGGGTTTTATTTTGCTCAGGGAGGTGAGCATCTTTTGGCAATGCAAATCTATAAACGTTTATTACTTGTAGCACCGGATAGGGTGCCGTTAAAGCTCAACGTTGCTGACTCCTTGTGGGCGCTTGGTAAGGGTGACGAGGCAAAAAAGTACTATGCTGAATACCTTGGTGCGATGAAGAAGAAAAGTATGGAAAGTAAAATTCCTAGCAGAGTTAAGGAAAGATTGAATTAGTGAAGTTGCGAAAGTAGGCAAGGAAATCGATAATTTAATCAAAGGGGGCCGATCTATTTTTTGCGCTCGACCGCTTTGAATTTGGTTGAGAACTTAAATAGATCTGGCCCGTTTTTCGGTTCTGACTCTATCTTCTGTCGCAGGCCCGTTCAGAATTGAACGGGTCACTGACTTTTTTATGGACGCCAAGGAATGCAGATTTTCAGATTCAGTCTCATTATTTTACTTTCAATACTGTCGCCTGTGGTCATGGCTGAGGGCACGATGATTGCCACCATCCTTCAGGCCGACTTTTCCAAGGATCCGGAAGTCCGGTTGCTTGTCAGAGTCGTTGATGTGGGTGGCGGTTCGGATACCCCTTCCATGGCGGTTCGTAATCAATGCCTGGAGAGGAAGGCGTCCGCAGAACGTCCTGGGCCGGATCCGTGCTTTTCGATAGAGATCACTGAGAGCAAAAAGCAACGGGCCATTGTTCGGCAAACGCTATTGAATGATCCTCAGCGCACAACCGACCCTATCTATTTGGAAATTGTTTATCGCTCGGAGGTCAGCGAGAGTGATCCGACGAATCACCATCAGCGATCCGCCACACTGAAGATCGAAGAAAACGGCCTCTACAATTGGAACAATGAAAGCGAACAGGCATTGGCGGACGTTGAGTGGTTTCCCTCGGGAAATGGTGTTCTTGATCTGATGGTTCCTGACGCGGATGCATTGTTGAACTCTGTATATCGGGATCGTATGAGTCGGCTGGACGAAAGCGGTCAGAAAGCACTGAGGGAAACTCAAAGAGCCTGGATGAAATTTCGAGATGCGGAGTGCCAGGCCGACCCGAAATCGCATAAATCTGTTTTCGGTGAGTGGTCCGATGCCTGCCTAATTCGCGCGACGATAGAGCGTGCTCGCCAATTGGCTTTGGCACCGGACAAGAGCAGACGTTGAAACGGACAAGCCAGAGCATTCGCGCGAAAGCGACGACTTGGATGAGCATGCATAAACTTTTCTTTCTCTTTTTTGCGCTATTTCCTTTAGGCGCTCAAAGTGCAGTCACCACCGAATCACTTTGCTTCGAACTATCCCAATCGAGCCCGGTAAAGTTCGAACTCCGTACCTACTATGACGAAGCCAGCAAATGGTCCGGTGGTTTTGTGAAGTACGCCAAATCCAGCGAGCCTATTTCCATTGTGTTGACGGATTCTCAGAATGAAATCCTCGATCCGGACGCGCCTTGGCAGCACACCAGAACTTGGTCCGAAGTCATCAACGGCGAGGTCACGGGCACTTATGAGTTGATGACACAAGGCTCGCAGATCGTCTCGATGTCTTACACAAAGCAGTCCAACGGCAAGGTGTACAGCTTCGGAATCAATACCAGCATCGACTCCTCTCCGGAGTCCGGATGCAAGTGGGAATAGGGCGAGTACATGCATTTCAAAACTTTAGCGTTATCACTGCTGGGTCTGCTGTGGACGATCCCGTCGCTAGCCGAAACCGCTACGTTCAGCCCAACCCAAGGCGTTGAAACAACGCTGGTTCTCAAAGGCTCCACGCTGAACGTCGCGGTTAAAGGCGAAACGCATAACGAGTCGCGGACGGTCGATTTTGAAGCCGTAAACGAACTCCACATGCAGTTCGACGATTTCAATTTCGACGGCGCCCAGGATTTCGCGATCTGGCAGCTTGATGACGGCATGGGTACTTACGACTACTACCGGGTGTTCATTTACCAAGTCAAAACCGGCACGTTCGAAGAGTTGCAGCCGGACTGCGGCGATGGTTTCGTTAATTTGCGTGTCGACAAAAAGCGTAAAGCGTTGCTCAGCACCTACTGGGAAATGAACATACCCAAGCAATGCGTCACCCGGTTCTCCAAACGCAAAGCCTGAATGACTCAAGGAAGAACACAGTGAAACGGTTTGTTGTGGCGAGCTTAGAACGAAGGATATGTCTCGGGCGTTAGCCTGTTATCAAATGGCGGCTGACAAAGGTAATCAGTTGGGCCTCTTCAAGTGGGGCGATTGGGATCGTCAGGCACCGCGCCGATCAAGGCTAGTCGCTGCATCTGAGTTTTGGGGGCATGTTTGATGCGCTTTCGCACGCGTTGAGCCTGAATCCCTCACGCTAAAACGTTTAATGCTTGAGCATCTGACGACTGCGATTTTCCTTTAAACTCCCCACCCCCCAAGGAATGCGCTCAGGACACGGAATGCCAGCCCCCTCGATCTCCCTTCGCCCCGCGTTAGTACTCTGGCTATACGCCGCCTCAATCGTGCACATTCTCGCCGGCCTCACCCTGACTTGGGCCGGTCACTCCGGTTTACTCGACGGCTATTTGCACACCCTCGAACTCGCATTCTGGGGCGCCGATGCGGTACCTGCGGCCGGCCACGAACAACAGGTCTGGTGGCTCGCGCTGTTCGGCGCGACGCTGCAAAGTTATGCGCTGTATATGCTCGCGCTGGTGCACATCGGCAATCGCTCGAAAGCCCCGATGGCGTGGGGATGGTTGATCGCCGGCATCCTGTTATGGGCGCCGCAGGACATGTGGCTCTCGGCGCAACAGCAGGTCTGGTCGCACCTGTGGCTCGATGGTTTTGCGTTGCTGGTGTTGTTGCCGCCGCTGGTTTGGCTATATCACCATGACCGCCGAAAATCCACTTCAGTAAAGACTCCGAGCTCATCCAGTCCGTTTGCTGGCAGCGCTTTCAAACGCGTGCTGATCACCGGCGGCACCGGGTTTATCGGTGAAGCCTTGGTCAATCAATTACTCGACGCCGGCCATTCGATCAGCGTCCTGACGCGCGATCCGTTGAACGCGGCCATTCTGTTCAACGGCCGCGTCCGCTGTGTGCATTCGCTCAGCGAACTCAGCCACGACGAAGCCTTCGACGTAGTGATCAATCTCGCCGGCGCGCCCGTCGCCGGTCCACGCTGGAGTCCCAAGCGTCGGGCGCAACTGCTCGCCAGCCGAGTCGGCACCACCGAAGCGTTGATGACTTGGTTGAAGAACACCGAGCACAAACCAGCACTGTGGATTCAAGCCTCGGCCATCGGTTTCTACGGCGTGCGTGATGCCAGCGAAAGCCTCGACGAACACGCCAGCAAGGGCGACGGCTTCATGGCCGAACTCTGCGCGCGTTGGGAGGCCGCCGCGCAACCGGCCACGGAATTTTGCGTGCGTCAGGTGGTGCTGCGTCTCGGCGTGGTGTTCGGCCCGGGTGGTGCGCTGACACCGTTGCTAATGCCGTTCCGCCTGGGCTTCGGCGGGCGCATCGGCGATGGTCGGCAGATCATGAGCTGGGTGCATCGCGATGATGTGATTCAGGTGATCGCTCGATCCTTCCACGATGAAAATTTGCGCGGCACCTACAACATGGTCGCGCCCGAAACCGTCAGTCAGGCAGCGTTCGCCGAGAACGTCGGCAAAGTCCTCAAGCGCCCGGTGTGGTTCCACATTCCAGCAGCGCCAGTGCGTGCGTTGGCCGGGGAGATGGCGCAGCTGTTCTTCGACGGTCAGCGCGTGGTGCCGCAGCGTTTGACCGAGGCCGGCTACACATTCCGTTATCCAACCCTCGACGCTGCTCTGCGCGATCTGACCTGAGGATCGCTCATGAGCAAGCCCTTGATGTACCTGTTGGCCGGCAACGGCAGCGCCGCCGATTGGTGGGATGACGCGCTGCCGCACTTCAAACGTTACGAAGTGGTGCCGCTGGAGTTGCCGGGTTTCGGCGCCAATCCGCAGCCGCCCTGTGAGGATCTGGCGGACTACGCGCAGACCTTGCTGGCGATGACACAGCAGGGCAGCGCGATCACGGCGGTCGGGGTCAATGCGTTGCTGGTGTTGCATGCGTTGCAACGTCGGCCGGGGCACTTTTCCCGCAGCGTTTTGTTGGCGCCAGTCGGTGCGTTTCTGTGGCAGCGGCGGTTGCCTGCACTGATGTCGCCGCTGCCGATCCGCAAGACCATTCACTGGCTGCTGTCGAACCAGCCCACACTGTTCGCGCGCAAGTTCTCCAACCAGACCTGGACGCCCGCGCAGTACCAGCGCATGGGCGCCGGCTATGCGCGCTGTCGTGCGTTCGTGCCGCACTGGGATCTGATTCGCGCCGACACCGCGCTGCCACTGCTGGAGTGGATCACCGATCCGGTCGAGCTGGTCTGGGGTGATCAGGATGCGGTGCTCGGTATCGAGCAAGCGGCGGCGTGGTCGGCGATTCTCGCTCGCGCTGATCTGACTATCAGCCTCAAACCCGGTTGGGGCCATTACCCATGGATCGACTCGCCCGCGCAGTTTGCGCAATGGCTGGAGTCGGGCGAGCGCGGGTTTGTTGCGCACACCAAGGGCGGGCGTTTGCGCCTGGCTGAACTGGCGCGGCAAGCGGTGCCGGCGGCGCTGACGCTCAACGATTGCAGCGATCCGCGTCTGCCGGCTTTTCTCGCCGCCCAACCTGATGTGACCTGGGCGGTGCGCTCCTCCAGTTATGGCGAGGATCAGGCCGATTCGGCGAATGCCGGTTTGAGCACCACCTATCTGCGCGAGCCGCCCGCCAATGTGCCGAAACGTATCGCCGAACTGACGGCCGAAGGCGTCGAGGAAGTGGTGGTGCAACGCTTCATCACGCCGGTAGTTTCCGGGATCGCCTTCGTGCGACATCTGTCTGTAGAACTGGAATGGGTTGAAGGCCATCTCGAATCGTTGGCCGACGGTCACGTCAGCCCCTCACGAGCAACGCTTTCGCGACTCGGCGATGCGTGGCGCAGCGGCACGTTCACGCCGTCCCACGGCTTGACCGAAGACCTGCTGTGGCGCTTTCTGCAAGACGTGTTGCGCGTGTTCCACTACGTACCCGGCGACGTCGAGTGGGCTTGGGACGGCTCGCAACTCTGGCTTCTGCAATACCGGCCGATCAGCGACTACGGCTGGCGCCGGCACCTGACCGCCGCCAACATCGCCGAGATCCTGCCGCCGCAACCGAGCGTGCTGGTGGAGTACGCCCAGCGCCGCGCGGCAACGAGTATTCCGGCGATCATGGCGCGTTGGGATGCGCGGGTGTTGCAGGACAACGAGCCGTTCACTGCTGTGTTCGGCGGCGCGTCCTACATCAACAATGACCTGTTTCTTGCCCGGTTGGCCGACTGGGGCATCAGCGCCGATAACTACGCCGGTGAAGTTGGTGGTGCGACGCCGCATCTGCCGTGGCAACCGCTGAAGATGCTGCGTTCGTTGCCGCTGTTTTTGCGTATGCAACGCAAGGCTCGCGGCCATTTGCTGAACCTTGAAAACGGTTTGCAGCGCTTCGATCGGGAGCTGGCCGAACTGGTCGCCCAAAGTGCCAATGGCCAGCAATTAGCAGACTGGTTCACCCGGTTCTACGTGTTCGTGGTGCAAGGCAATTTGTGCATTGCCACTGCACTGGCCAGCAGCGGTGGTGATTGGCTGGGCCGCCCGCCGACCGCGTACGACAATCTGGAAAACAGTCCTCATCGATTGCCGTGGGAAACCGATCCGGCAACCCCTCGGCCCGCGTCGAGCGATCTGCCGCTACAGCAATTCCCGCAATGGCCAGGTTTGATCCGCCTCGCCCATTCGACCGGCATGCCGGGCCTGCGCGGTTACTACCTGCAAGTACGCGAGTGGTATCGCGACAACCTGATGCGCATCTTCTTCCGTCTGTACCACGCCATGCCCATGGCGGATCGCGAACATTGGTTCGCGCCGCATCCGGACGTACGCACTCGCGACGGCAGCTTCTGGCAGGACGGTCGCGAAGGTGCGGAGCAGGCCACCGGTTTCATGATTTATCCGGGGCAAGTGCAAGGCATTCTCGGCGTGGACATCTTGCTCGAAGACACCCTCGATCCCGGGCGGCATGCGCACTATCAGACCGCCCGGGCGGTGATTGCGCGGATGGGTGGGCGGTTGTCGCATGGTTCGACGTTGTTGCGGGAACTGCGCAAGCCCTCGGCAGTGATGCCGCAGGTGGATCTGGCGTGGATCGGGTGCGAAGTGTTGTATCGGGATGGTGAATTGGAATTGATGAATTCGAAGGATGTGAAGTGAAACGACTGCTGGTGTTATTCATGAGCTGGTTGCCGATAGCCGTTATGGCGGCAGGTGTCTGCAATCAGGAAACTGACTCTAAATATTTCTTATCTCAATGGCCGGAGAGCAGCGGAGATCAGGAAGACATACTTTCCAGTCTCGATGGAAAAGAATTCTCTATCGAGCCAGGCCACGTAGTCTTCCGTGGCGACCTAAACGGCGATGGTATCGAAGACTTCATCTTCAATTCCCGCGTAGGCATTGGTTCTTCGATGGACAGCACATTCGCCTTCCTGATCCAGTGCCGTGGTTACTTGAAGTATTCGGGTGGCGATTACTTCGCCGGGGTCAAAGTTCTGGACGGTCCGCCTAAAGGTGGCGGTGAATTCAAGGACATCGAGATCTACTCCTACATTAGGGACAAGCGAGGGCGGATTCGCTACAAGGGCGAAGAGGGCATGACGCGGCCACATCTGTGGCAATTCAACCCGCAGACACAGCGTTATGAAGGTCAGTCCGAGTAAGCCAACGGTTTCCCACTGCTGTTATGGAGTTAGTACTTGAAAGGATTTTCGATTGTTCTCGGCAGCTTGCTATCATCTGCCACTTCCATGGCATTCGCCGCCGATCCCGACTTCAAGGATTACGCCGTCACCCCCGTTTTCAGCGGCCCCAACCATGAACCGGTGCAGCAGGAACAAAGCAACCCGGTCATGGACAGCACCCGGGCGAAGGCCCTGCAAGGCAAGGTCAACTTCGCCGGCCATTACATCCTGTACAGGTTCGGCTGTGGCGGCGGCGCCATTTGTGGCGAAGTGCTGGACGCCCAGACCGGTGATGTCGTTGGCGGTCTTCCGAATGCCTATGACGGCAGCACTTTCGACACGACGTATTTGCCCGATAGTCGCTTGATCATCATTTCCGGCGTCACGCTCGATGGCGAAGAAGACGCCCAGGGAAATCGCCTGGAAAACCGTAACCGGGATCGGTACTACGAATTCGTGAACAATGAGTTCCGGCTGCTTGGCATGACCGACGTGGAATCACCGTCGATCGATGAGGAGTGAGTCGATGAACCGTCTTCTTGCGAGCAGCCTTTCGCTGTTGCTCTCGTTTCCAGCTTTCGCCGCTCCCAAGGACGCCTACACCCAGCGCGATGTCATGCAATGTGGCGGCGTTGAAGTGGTGATGGTGTCGTCCTGCCGATCCGTGACGGTGGATGACGCAGAAACCCACCTCATACCGGTCTGCTCCGATCAGACGATCAACATTGGCGGCAAAGTGTTGCGGCGCAATATCGACAAGGTTTCACAGCTCACGTCTGACGGTAAGAAGACTCAGATGCTGAGTAACGTGGCAGTGGAGATGGATTGTGTAAAAGGAAGCAAGGGCAGCCTGGTGTTCATCGGCGGTTATGGCGGGTGTGGATCCTGCCCGGAGTGGCGCGGGTATTACTCCACCGCTGGAAGGTTGGAGCATTACAGCTACAGCAATAGTTATCGGTCGTTTGGTTCGAAGGGGTCCTGGGAAGGGCTCATAGAGGCTTATGGCATCACTGAAAGACAGTTACAGCAAACAAGCCCTGCGGCTAAAAGGATCGAGTATGGGCAGCCTTAGATCCGCACTATTGCTCGCGAGTCTGTTGCTGGCGAATGGGGCTACGGCAGAAGAAGTGCGAGTCACTGGAGTCGACGGGCACACACTGACATTGCATTTGAAAGCAAAAGTATGGCCCGAACACTCAGTGGAAGCGGCGAGCGCGACCTTTACCGCGAATGGAAAAACATTCCCGCTCTACGGAACCGATATCGGGGTCGAAGTCCTTCCTCGATGGCTTAGCCCTGACAAGAAGACCTTACTCGTGAACCAAACGATGTATGGAATGTTGTCAGACGGGAGTGGTGAAGACAGCTTCCAGTCACGAAGTCACTGCGATGTGATTTCGATGGAGACCGGTTGTGTGCTGCTTCAGCGTGATGATCAGTTCTGCGCTGGCAAATGGGTGGGCAATAGCTGGACTACCGACGAGGGTGAAGTACTCAAACCTGAAATGGAGACACCTTCCCCACAGGCACTACTGAAAACCCTCTCGAACATTGAATCTGCGCAATATCGAGCCAGCGAGATCGAATGGAGCTTGGTCATGGGGGCGGATTCGTACATGGCTTGCCATCCACCGGCTCGAAATGTTCAGGGTCTTAATGATCTTGGCTTCTATTTAGCCGAGGGCGGCAACGATGCACTGGCGCTGAAGTTGTATCGCGGCGTTGAGGCCGTCGGTAAACGCACAGTACTGATGTTGAACATCGCCGATTCACTCTGGCGCCTTGATCGCAAAGATGAAGCGCAGCGCTATTACAGCCAGTACCGCGACGCGATGAGCGCCGACGGCAAGGCGCAGAAAATACCTCGACGCGTAGTTGAGCGATCCGCAATTCAGGGAATGAAAAATTGAACATGTTTGTGCGTTTTATCGCGTTGTCCTTTGTATGCCTGTTTGCCTCTCTTGCGATGGCCGAGGACGACTGCAAGGAAATCACCGTGAGCGCCCAGGTCGATCGGTGTGTGGAGGCAGCCCGCAAGGAAGCCGACACGCAACTCAATGCCAGCTACAAGAAACTGCTGGGACGGTTTGAGGCTCAACAACGGCTTGACCCTGAGCAGGGCAAGGCGCTGGTCGCCATGGCCAGAGAATCCCAGCGCGCCTGGATCAAGCTACGCGACACCACATGCCCGCTTGAAGCCACGGAAATCGAGCCAGGGGTGGCAGCGCATGTCACGACGATCAACAACTGCATGGCCAGACTGAGTCTGGAGCGTGCGGCTTACCTGGACACAATCGTCGCTGATGAGCCGGGTAATGTGCTCGATCTCAACAAGGTGTACCTGTCCGGCTCCCAGCGCTTCGGCAATGTCGTGGCACGTTATGTCAGCACCTTTGGCAGCCCATGCCTGACGGTCCAGATTCTGGCGCCCAACGGCGGTTGGAGAGTTCTGTCCTCCAAGCGGTTTTGCAGTTTTGACGGCAAATCGTTTTGGAATGGTTATGCCAGTGCATTGTTTGAGGATCATGCATTTGCTGCTGATGGTTTACACCTGACGCTCAGCTTGTTCGAGCTTCGTGGGGAAGGAGAGAAGCGGCTCGCTTGTGTGATACCGATCCAGAATGAGCGAATTGAAGAACTAAAGTGCGGCGCGCCTGAACCCGGTGCGTAATCGGACAAGCTCTATTGGGGTGTATTTGGACATCATTTGATTGAATCAAGGATTGAAGAAAGTGAAACGCGTATTGCAGAGCGTTCTCTGCGCTCTAACTTGTTGTGTCGCTGTACCGGGTTCTCCCGCGCTTGCTGCGCCCCAAGTCCTCAAGGAAATTCCGGCTAGCTTGCTGGGTGATGCATCACGGCAAAACGTATTTGTTCTGGCAGGAGATGCGGACGAGGCCTCCAACCGATTGTTGATTGCGCCGGTACAGACACGTGATGAGGACATCTTGCTCGATACGTCGAAGGCGCTGCCTCTGATCAAAAGTCAGTACTCGTCTGCGCTTCAGGGTGTCTTCAGCGTCCATGTACTCAAAGGTCGCCCTGGCGTCATGACCGTCATTGATCCACAGGCTGAGGAAGCTGTGGTCAAGCAGCCGTTCGTTGAGGCTGGGGATTACATCGCGCTAGTAACCAGCGAAGAAGATAACGCGGTTTATAACTTCAACCTGTTGTTCGCCTTCAACAGAGGTTCAAAGCAGTTTGAGCTGAAAGCTCTCCTGGAAGTGGCGAACAACGACTCCTGTGACCGGTCGCTTGTCAGCGTAGTGGAGTTGCCGGTGCAGACATTGGGCCCCATCACTCTCGCTTCTTTCGATGGGCGTGAAGCGCTGCAGAAGCTGCAGGTTGCTCGTACTGGCAGTATTAAGGGCGTGAGAAAGAAATTGATGACCGTCGATTCGGCTGATTTGCTGGATATGGCGCTGGCAGCCTACCGAAAGGGTGATGACTCTTCCTTCAAGGATACGATGAGCTACGCGTTGATGGGCGGCGGCTCGCATGACACTTGTCCCCCGGAAAGCTATATCGTCGCAAAGTACTACTACCCGCAGCGTCCCGGCTGGTCCAACGACCTTGGGTTTTTACTGGGCGAGGCGGGTTACTACGCTGAGTCGATTGAGTTGCTCAATGCAGTGATTGCCAACCACCCAAACAGGACGGTTGCTTACCTGAATCTCGCTGACAGTTATTGGGCCCTGAACGATAAAGAGCGGGCGGTGGCGGCATACAAGCAATACTCATCGCGAATGTCTGAAGCGGGGAAGGCTTCGAAGATCCCGGCGAGGGTGGGTGAGCGCCGCGCTTTGGCGCCCGAGGCGTGATCAACGCTCGTTGAGTTGCTGTAGATGTGTTTTCTGATACCTCATGAAACCGCTAAAGGAATGTTCGGTTTGAAATTTTTGCCTGCGTTTATTTCTGTGCTTCTTCTAATGCCACTGGCTGCGCACAGTGAAGTTTCTACACAGGTAAGGTGCTTCCGCTCGCTGGAAGGCAAAAATATCGATTTTGAATTCAGAACCTATTACGACGCGGCCGCCAAATGGAGCGGCGCAAGTGTCAGGTATAGCAAGTCGAAGAACGCCATTGCTCTGGTTCATCACCGAACCGAAGAATACGTCATGACGGAGGACGGCCCCTACGAATTCACGACGACTTGGGTGGAAGTTTCAGACGGTGCAGTGACGGGGCAGTATGTCATTGCAACGCAAGGCGCTCGGGTGAACTCGATGCGTTACACGAATTACAAATCCGGCAAACAGTATTCGTTCGATGAAGACTTCAGCATCGAGGCCTCCCCAGAGACGGGTTGTCAGTGGGGATAAAATCTTCAAGAAAGGGGACTTAACGTCCCCTTTTTTCATCCGTAAATCCCGCTACGACTTGGCTGCCAGGTTCCGCACTTCAATGTGGTCGAGCGTCCCTTCCACCATCAATCGCACCCCATCCGCCATTCTGCTCAGGGCCAGTGCAACCGAGCGGCGGGAGCCGTGGAGGTCGTCGGCGAGGTCGCAGGCGATGGCGCTGATGGACAGGAGGTCTTCGGAGGCGTTGGCCATGAGGGCTTCGGCGTCGGTGCCGGGGGTGAGGCTGAAGAGGCCGGTTTCGCGTTTGGGTTGGGATTCGGTGCGCGGCTTGAAGTGGTGGTCGAGGGCGCGTTCGGCGGCTTCGTGGAATTTCTTGGATTCCAGCGATTCGTAGGGCGATATGTCTGGGGTTTCGGGGGGATTGGGTGTTGGTTTGATCATAGATATTTTCCGAGTTATGGAGCCAACACCGTTTCGCTTGCTTCGAGAGGGTGGCAGCTGTGTATAGGTGTGCAAGACCGGACTCGGAAACCGGCAGACCCGAAGGCCTCCCATACACAGCCGCCATAACAGCTCGCGAGCATAGGAAAACGCCCGGCGAATAGCCATAACTGAATGCATAACGAGTCTGGACTTGCACGTCCGTATCACCAATTCGTGGTGACCTATTGAGGCTATCGATGAACCATCATCCTGCCTAGTTCACGCACAACACCACGCCTTGCAGGAAATTTCCCATAGATTTGCAGGCTGGAAGATCAAAAGATCGCAGCCTTCGGCAGCTCCTACAGGGATGTGTTTCAACAGGTGTAGGAAGTGGGATGCAGAAGCGTGACTTGGCGGTCATCGTGCGGGAAATGGGCTGCATCATCTTCCAATAGCGGCTGATAGTGGCGTTATCGTCTGAATCCCTTACACTGCCCCGGCCGTTCATTTTCCTTTTGAGGCTGTGCGCATGAAATTTCGTTTTCTTCTGTGGATGATGGGTTTGTTGATGGGTAAGGCCAGCCGGACAAATCCTGCGTTCCAGCAGCAGTTGGGTGACAAGGATCTGGTGTTTCAGCTGCAGACGCTGGACGGGAAAGTGGCGCGGCATTTCGTGGTGAAGAATCAGCGCGTTACCAGCAAGTCTGGTGTGGTGGCGGAGCCGGCGTTTGCGATTGCGTTCAAGGATGCGGGTTATGCCTTTGCCACGATGCAGGCGAAGAATAAGCAGCTGGCGTTTATGCAGGGGATTCAGGACAAGTCGATTCAGCTGAAGGGGAATCCGGCGCTGGTGATGTGGTTTCAGGGATTGATGAAGTATTTGAAGCCGAGGAAGGCCAAGCCTAAGGCTTGAGCCGAGTCTTGATCAGAAGAGCTTTTGTGGCGAGGGCGCTTGCTCCCGCTGGGCTGCGGAGCGGCCCTAAACCCTGAGGCCTTGTTGTGTCAGGCATATTTTGTTGGCTGGTTTTGCGACTGCTGCGCAGTCGAGCGGGACGGTGCGACGATTCGACAAGCTCCCTCGCCACAAGAGTTTGCTGAGCCAGTTGGATCGTGGTGGATTCTTCGCGAGCAGGCTCGCTCCCACAGGGGTTGTGTAAACCTTGGGGGAGCGGGCCTGTTTTGGTTCAGGCCTGGCTGAACTGCGACGCCAGTTCGCGCAGCAGGACTTCGGCTTCGAGGACTTTGCTGACCACGTCATTGGCTTTGTCGCGGCTCAGGCCGACGCGTTCGAGCAGGGCGTCGGGGATGTCTTCGTCGGGGCCGGAGCCGATGCCGCGGCTGCGCAGCAGGCGCACGGCCAGGCAGACGAGGTTCGGGTATTCGGCGTAGGCGCCGTCGTAGCTTGGGTCGTGCTGGAAGCGCAGGGCGGTTGCCAGTTCGTCTGGCATGTCCCAGTAGCGCATCAGCCAGGAGCCGATCTGTTCGCGGCTGATACCGAGCAGGTGTTGCTCGATGTAGCTGTGGCACAGGTGCGGGTTGACCTCCAGGTGGCGGCAGATCAGCGAGAAGTGCGGCGGAAAGACGTGGGCCAGCAGCAGGTAGCCGAAGTTGTGCAGCAGACCGGCCAGATACGTCAGGCCGGCTTCCGGGCGCTGGGCGCGCGGCATGGCGCGGGTCAGGCCTTCGATGACGGCGGCGGTGTAGATCGACTGCTGCCAGTACGGCGTGGTGTGTTGCGGGTGGTCTTTGGGCAGGCTCAGGGTCTTGCCGAGGGCCAGGCCCAGCGCAAGGTTGATCACCAGATCGAAGCCCAACACGCGAACGATCGCGTCTTCTACCGAACGAATCTTGCCCGGCGAGGCGTAATACGGCGATGCCGCCCAGCTCACCACTTGCGCGGCCAGCGCCGGGTCGGTTTCAACCACGCCGGTGATGTCGTCGATGGTAGCGTTGGGGTCGACGCGCAGCTTGATGATTTTTTGCGCGGTTTCGGCCAGTGGCGGAATCTCGATGGTCGCTTCCAGACGCTGCTGGATGCGCCGCGCGGTGAACGCTTGCACGGCCTGGGTGATTTCCTCGCGGTCATCGTCCGGGCGGTCGAGGTTCGGGCGGATGCTGCTCAGGGCTTCGCCGAAGTTGGCGGCGCTGGCCTTGGTCAGCATGGTCTTGAAGTCTTCGCTGGCGATTTCCAGCAGCAGGCCCGGCTCGCCGGAGTTGATCAGCAACTTCGGTTCGCGCAGCAGGCTTTCTTCGTACAGGCACGGCGAACTGGTCAGCGCCGGCAGGCCCGGCAGCAGGCTCAGGCTGTGTTTGCCGAGCATCTTTTCCAGGCGTTCGGTGGACACGGCGGTCAGGCGCCGGCCAGTGAGTTCGGCGAGGCGGTTGAGGTCGAGCAACTGGCTCTGCGGAAACAGCACCATCAGCGCACCCACAGCATCGTCCAGCAATACGGCTTGTACCTTGCGCGAAGCATTGAGGCCGTGGTGGTCGAGCACTTCTTCGTAGGCGATACCCAGCTTGCCGAGCAACAGCCGAATTACAGACGGCGCGTGCGGGAGTTCGGGGGCGAGAGCTGCGTCAGTCATGGTCTGTATCCGTTTTTGAAACAATGGCAGGAGTATAACCAGCTTGCTCGCGGCGGGCTTTGAGAAACTGCGACGGTGCTCACACTTGGCCGTATTGCTGCCCGTGGCGCAGCCAGCGGTCGAGCAACGGGCTGACGTGAGTCGGCCAGCGCTCCAGCAAGGCTTGTGCGGCATCGCGCACGGCGGGCAGCAGGTCGGCGTCGCGCATCAGGTCGGCGACCTTGAATTGCAGCAGGCCAGTCTGGCGCGTGCCGAGCATTTCGCCGGGGCCGCGCAGTTCGAGGTCTTTTTCGGCGATGACGAAGCCATCGTTGGTCTCGCGCATGATGCCCAGGCGCTGGCGACCGATCTGTGACAGCGGCGGATGGTAGAGCAGCACGCAATGGCTGACCGCGCTGCCCCGACCGACGCGGCCGCGCAATTGGTGCAGTTGTGCGAGGCCCAGGCGTTCGGGGTTTTCGATGATCATCAGGCTGGCGTTAGGCACGTCGACGCCGACTTCGATCACGGTGGTGGCGACCAGCAGTTGCAGGTTGCCGGCCTTGAATTCGGCCATGACCGCAGCTTTCTCGGCGGGTTTCATGCGGCCGTGAATCAGCCCGACCTTGAGCTCGCCGAGGGCGGCGGTGAGGTCTTCGAAGGTGGTTTCGGCGGCCTGACAGGTCAGCTCTTCCGACTCTTCAATCAGCGTGCACACCCAATAGGCCTGACGCCCTTCGGCGCAGGCACTGCGCACCCGTTCGATGACTTCGACCCGGCGGGTGTCGGTGACCAGCACGGTGTTGACCGGGGTGCGCCCGGGCGGCAATTCGTCGAGGATCGAGGTGTCGAGGTCGGCGTAGGCGCTCATCGCCAGTGTTCGAGGAATCGGCGTGGCGGTCATGATCAGTTGGTGCGGGCACATGCGTCCGCCGACGCCTTTCTGCCGCAGCGCCAGACGCTGCTGCACGCCGAAGCGGTGCTGTTCGTCGATGATCACCAGCGCCAGATTCTTGAACTGCACTTCGTCCTGGAACAGCGCGTGGGTGCCGACCACCATCGGTGTGCCGCTGGCGATCTGTTCCAGCGCGGCGAGGCGGTTCTTGCCCTTGAGCTTGCCGGCCAGCCACGCGACTTCAATGCCCAGCGGTTCGAGCCAGCGCTTGAAAGTGATGAAGTGTTGCTCGGCAAGGATCTCGGTCGGCGCCATCAGCGCGACCTGATAACCGGCCTCCAGCGCTTGCAGTGCAGCGAGGGCGGCGACCACGGTTTTGCCCGCGCCGACGTCGCCCTGAATCAGCCGCAGCATCGGTTCGTGCTGACTGAGGTCGTAGGCGATTTCGTTGCCCACGCGCTGTTGCGCGCCGGTCGGGTTGAAGCCGAGGTTGGCCAGGTATTTCGGCGGCAGCTTCGTGGCTTTCGGCATCGCCGGTGCGCGCAGAGAGCGCATGCTCTCGCGCAGACGCTGCTGCGACAGTTGATGGGTCAGCAGTTCTTCGAAGGCCAGACGATGCTGGGCCCAGTGATGACCGAGGGCCAGTTCATCGACATCGGCATCGGCGGGCGGGTTGTGCAGGTAGCGGATCGCATCGGCCAGTGGCGCCAATTGGTAGTCGCGGGCCAGTTCGCTCGGCAGCCAGTCGGGCAGGGTGGATGGCTTGAGCAGGGTCAAGGTCTGCATGCACAGCTGGCGCAGACGCTGTTGGGTCAGGCCTTCGGTGAGCGGGTAGACCGGGGTCAGGGTTTCGTCCACCGGTGGCGGTTCGTCGCCGGTGATGGCGCGGTATTCCGGGTGGTAGATTTCCAGCCCCGAGGCGCCGGGCCGCACTTCGCCGTAGCAGCGAATCCGCGTGCCGCGCTTGAGGCCTTCTTTCTGCGCATTGCTGAAATGGTAGAAGCGCAGGCTCAGGCCACCGGTGCCGTCCTGCATGCGCACGACCAGGCTGCGACGCCGGCCCATGACCACGTCGGCACCGCTGACGGTGCCCTCGACCACGGCGTCCTGGCCCGGTCGCAAGTGGCCGATCGGCACCACGCGGGTGCGATCCTGATAACGCAGCGGCAGGTGAAACAGCACGTCCTGGAGGTTCTCCAGACCGACCTTGGCCAGTTTCTCGGCCATGGCTTCGCCGACACCCTTGAGTGCCGTCACCGACACTTGCGACAGCTCAGTCATGACGCTCGCTTAACCGGCCGTAACCGGCGCTGCGGGTTTGGCAACCGAGCACAGGCGAACGGAATCGGCGAGGATCTCGATGGCTTTCGGTCGCGGGAAGCTGGCGCGCCAGGCAATGGCCACGGTGCGGAACGGCACCGGCGCCGACAACGGCCGTACTTCGATCACCCCCGGGGCGTAGTGATGGCTGTCCACCGCCGACAGCGGCAGGATCGAGATGCCCAGACCGGACGCGACCATGTGGCGGATGGTTTCCAGCGAGCTGGATTCCACCGTGGTGTGCTTGGCGCCGTCGTTGCCCTTGGTCAGGGTCGGGCAGGCTTCGAGCACCTGATCGCGGAAGCAGTGGCCTTCGCCGAGCAGCAGCAGGCTCTTGTCGTTGAGCAGGGCCGGGTCGATGGTTTCTTTTTGCGTCCACGGGTGCTGGGCCGGCATCAGCACATAGAACGGTTCGTCGTACAGCGGCAGGGTCAGCACGTCGGCTTCGTTGAACGGCAGGGCGATGATGATCGCGTCGAGCTCGCCGTTGCGCAGTTTGTCGCGCAGCACGTGGGTGAAGTTTTCTTCGATGTACAACGGCATCTGCGGGGCGACCCGGTGCAGTTGCGGAATCAGGTGCGGGAACAGGTACGGCCCGACGGTGTAGATCGCGCCGACTTTCAGCGGGGCGGTCAGCTGGTTCTTGCCGGCCTGGGCCAGCTCACGGATGCCTTGCGCCTGCTCCAGGACTTTCTGCGCCTGGGCAACGATGCCCTCGCCGACCGGGGTCAGGCGCACGGCGCTTTTGCTGCGCTCGAAAATCAACACACCGAGTTCGTCTTCAAGCTTTTTCACGCCCACCGACAGGGTCGGCTGGCTGACGTGGCAACGCTCGGCCGCGTGGCCGAAGTGCTGCTCTTGGGCGAGGGTAACGATGTAGCGTAATTCTGTGAGAGTCATAGCGAGCGTCCATGAAGTTGCGGGCCAAGCATAACGGCTGCAATCGATAGACGCACGTTATCAGACTGAGTGAGGAATGCGACACCGGGCAATGTCGGTTTGCCGCGCGTGGATACGCAAAAGGCACCTTTCGGTGCCTTTTTTGGCTTGGTTCTCTCAGATGGCGGAGAATCCTTGTAGGAGTGAGCCTGCTCGCGATGGGGTCGTGTCAGTCAATAATTTATCGTCTGATACACCGCTATCGCGAGCAGGCTCACTCCTACAGGTTTTGCGTTGCCTTAGCGGCGGCGTTCGAGGGAGTAAACAAACGGCGCAACAATTTCGATCGAGCCGTTGTTGAGCATGTCGGCCGGCGGCTTGGGCAGCGGTTGTGCGCGGCGGATCATTTCCAGGGTGGCCCGGTCCAGATCGGCGTTGCCGGAGCGGCCCACCAGTTCGAACGACAACACGTTGCCTTCGCCATCGACCACGAAGCGCAGGCGGTTCAAGCCTTCCTTGCCCCGCGCCTGTGCGCTTTGCGGGTACTTTTTGTACTTCGCCAAATGCGCGAGCAGGGTGCCTTGCCAACTGGCCTTGGCGGCCATTTGCGCGGGCGACGGGCCCGGTGCCGGCTGAGCGGATTTCTCCGTCGGTGCCTGGGTCGGTTGCGTATCGGCCGGTTTTTCCTCGGAAGGCTTTTCCTTCGGCGGATCTGGCAGCTTTTTCTCGACGGGCTTCGGCGGCTGAGGCTTTGGCTTCGGTTTAGGTTTAGGTTTCGGCACCGCGATTTCAGCCTTCGGTGCTTCAGCCAGTTTCGGAATCGGCAACTCTTCGACCGGAGCTGGTGGCTGCGGCGGTTTGACGACTTTCGGCGGAGCAGGCGGTGGCGGGGCCGGAACCGGTGCCAGCTCGACCATCATTGCCTGCGGCGGCAGTTCGATGGGCGGGCGGGCGGTCCAGTTCAGCGCCAGCGCGATGGCCAGCGCGTGAACGCCCAGCACCACGGCCAGGCTACCGCTGTAACGCGTCAGCTTATGGCGCGTCGTGATCATTTCTTGGCTGCGCTCTCAAGGCCTACCAGGCCGACCTTCAGGTAACCGGCCGAGCGCAATTTATCCATCACGCTCATCAGGTCGCCGTAGTCCACGCCTTTGTCGGCCTGGAAGAAGATGGTGGTGTCTTTCTTGCCCTGGGTCTTGGCGTCGAGCATTGCGCCGAGTGTGTCGGCGTTGACTTCGTCGTCGCCGATGTACAGGCGCTGATCGGCTTTTACGCTGAGGAACACCGGTTTCTCTGGCCGCGGCGCCGGTTTGGCGGTCGAGGCTGGCAGGTCGACTTTGATGTCCACGGTGGCCAGCGGCGCGGCCACCATGAAGATGATCAGCAGCACCAACATTACGTCGATGAACGGCGTGACGTTGATTTCGTGGTTCTCGGCCAGATCGTCGTCTGCGCCTTCTTTCAAATGCAGGCCCATGGCCGATTACCCCACTTTGACCATGTGCGGCTGCGAGCTGCTGCGCTCAGGCTGGTGGTCGAGGTCACGGCTGACCAGCAGCAGGACCTGCGCCGAAGCGTCGGAGACCTGCGCCTTGTAGCCGGCGATGGAACGGGCGAACACGTTGTAGATCACTACCGCCGGGATCGCTGCGACCAGACCCAGTGCGGTGGCCAGCAACGCTTCGGCGATGCCCGGCGCGACGACGGCGAGGTTGGTGGTCTGGGTCTTGGCGATGCCGATGAAGCTGTTCATGATGCCCCACACGGTACCGAACAGGCCGACGAACGGCGCGGTGGAACCGATGGTGGCGAGGACGCCGGTGCCGCTGCTCATGTTGCGGCCACAGGCAGCGACCAGACGCTCAAGGCGGAAGCTCACGCGCTCCTTGATGCCTTCTTTTTCACGGCTGTTGACCGACAGACGCATCTCTTCGAGGGCGTCGTGCACCAGCAGGTTGGCCAGGGTGCCTTCTTTGGCAGCCGTCGCGCTGGCTTCCTTGAGGGTGGCGGCTTTTTTCAGGGCGGCGATTTCACCCCGCAGACGACGCTTGGCGCCCATCAGCTCGAAGCCTTTGGCGATCCAGATGGTCCAGGTGATGATGGAGGCGATGGCCAGACCGATCATCACGATTTTCACGATGATGTCGGCGTTCTGGTACATGCCCCATGGCGACAGGTCGTGGGCCATGCCCAGGGTGTTGTCGGCTTCCAGCTGTTGCGGGTCGATCTGCTTTGCCAGTTCACCGAACTTGGCCAGGGATGCTTGTACTTCTGGCGGCAGTGAGGATGTGTCGACGCTGCCGTCAGGATTTCTCGGTACGTCCTGTGGAGCGGTGGCGGTCGCCGGGTTGGCAGCGGGGGCGGTGGCGTCAGCAAGGGCTGCAACCGGTGCCAGCATCAGGCTGAGCAACAGGGCCGCCACCGCGCTCCAGGCGCGAGGTCGTGTGGTTGGCGAAGCGGGGGATTGATTACGTGTCATGCTGGCCGGACCTGAGATAGAAAAACGGTGATGCTCTTCCAGGCCTCGTGAGGCCGAGAACAAAAGTGACGTGCATTATTGCAAGTAATTCTTGTTAACTAAAGTAATAGAGTCTCTTTTTTTCCTTGATTGCTAACCACTCGTCACCCGGTGAGCGTGGTTTAAGCCCTTGTAACGGGAGTTTTTGAATGTCTGCGCCTTCGGTTTTAATCGCCGGTTGTGGTGATGTCGGGAGCCGTCTGGCCAAGCAATTGGTGGTCGGCGGATGGGAAGTGCACGGCCTGCGTCGCGACGTTTCGCGTCTGCCTGAGGGCGTCATTGGTGTGGCTGGTGACCTGTTCAAGGAAGACTGCCCCGAGGCTTGGCCGTTCGGCGCGGTGGATTACCTGGTGTATTGCGCGGCAGCCACCGATCACGACGAGGCCGGTTATCGCGCCGCGTATGTGCAGGGTTTGCAGAACGTGCTGAGCTGGCTGGGCGACTATGGCCAGGTGCCCGAGCGGCTGATCTTCGTGTCCAGCAGCAGCGTGTATGGCCAGCAGGAAGGGGAGTGGGTCGACGAGAACTCAGAGACCGTCGCCAGCGGCTATTCCGGACGACTGATGCTCGAAGCCGAGCAGGTTGCGCTTAACAGCGGCATTCCTGCGAGCATCCTGCGTCTGACTGGCATCTACGGCCCGGGTCGCGAATGGCTGCTGACTCAGGTGCGTCGCGGTTATCGGGTGGCGGTCGAGCCGCCGCTGTACGGCAATCGCATTCATGCCGATGACGCTGCCGGCTTAATGGCTTTTCTGTTGGAAGCGGATCGTCGGGGTGAACCGTTGCAAGACATCTATATCGGTGTGGACGACGCGCCGGCGCCGCTGGCCGAGGTGGTCGCGTGGCTGCGCGATTATCTGGGGGTTACCGAGTGGGCGGACGACGCCAGCGTGCGCCGCACCGGTAGCAAGCGCTGCAGCAATGCGCGGGCGAAGGCGTTGGGCTGGACGCCGACGTATCCGAGTTACCGCGAGGGTTATGCCGCGATTCTCGAGGGTACGTGCTGACTTCCAGGCGCCCCAAGCAACTGTAGGAGTGAGCCCTGCTCGCGATGAGGCCATAACATTCAACACTTATGTTGGCTGTTAAACCGTCATCGTGAGCAGGCTCACTCCTACAGGGTAATGTGTTGCTCTCGGGGATGCTTACTGCTTCTCGAGCAACCACTTGCGCTCACCCGGGGTGAACTGCGGCATCTCGTCTGCCAGTGCGCTGTTCACCGCCTGGAAAATCTCCAGGGCTTTGCCTTTGCGGGCAAAGATCCAGTTGTTGCCTTGGCCGTTGAGTTGCAGCCACATGCTGTCGTGGTCGCTGTTCATCGAGGCGCAGTCGCCTGCCAGGCACAGGGCGTAGCGGTCAGCACCGGGCAGGCCGGAGACCTGGCCGTCAGCCTGGAATTGCACGGTGTTGCCTTCGCCGTCGCCGCTGGCGATCTTCCAGCTGCCGCCCAGGTAGGCCGAATACAGCGCGCGTTCGAAGCTGGCACCAATCGGCGCGCCTTCCGGCACAGGGATTTGCGCACGATCGAACAACTGGTCGGGTTCGTTCTCGCTGGCGGCCTGTTTCATCTGGCCGCCGTCGCGTTTCAGCTCGCTGCCGGAGCTGCCATAGAAGTCGACTTTCCAGGCGCCGGACTGTTCGCCCTGCAGCCGTCCTTCGACGTTCTCGAAACCGTTGGTGTAGCGGGCCTGACCGGCCTTGGTGTTGACGTCCCACTCCAGATTCGGGCCATAGGCCTGAAGCGCTTCGCGCAGGGGGCCGCCCTTGGCAGCAGCATCGATCGCCACCTGATTGATCCAGGTGCCGCTGATGTCATGGTCGGCAGGGTTGCTGGCGCAGCCGCCGAGGAAAATGGCGAGCAGCGGGAGAGCTAGCGCTTTGCGCATGGTGGAATCCTTTCAAAACCTTTTCTTGCAGAGCAGTCGGCGCGGCGGTTGAGGGCCGCGCCGTGCGCATCACTCGATGACCAGGATGGCATCCATTTCGACTTGCGAGCCTTTTGGCAGCGCGGCAACGCCGATGGCGGCGCGGGCCGGGTAAGGCTGGTCGAAGTATTTGCCCATGATCTCGTTGACCTTGGCGAAGTGGCTCAGGTCGGTGAGGAAGATGTTCAGCTTGACGATGTCCTTGAACGAACCACCGGCCGCTTCGGCGACGGCTTTCAGGTTCTCGAACACCTGGACGGTCTGGGCTTCGAAGCCTTCAACCAGCTCCATGGTCTTTGGGTCCAGAGGAATCTGACCCGACATGTAGACGGTGTTGCCGGCCTTGATCGCCTGGGAGTAGGTGCCGATGGCAGCTGGGGCCTTGTCGCTGGTGATAACAGTCTTGGTCATGTATGACTCCTTGTAATGGTTGAGTTATGCACGCATGCGGGTGATGCGGATGACCCCGGTCAGGGCGCGCAGTTTCTTGATCACGCGGGCCAGGTGCACACGGTCGTGGACGCTGACCACCAGTTGGACGACGCTGATGCGACCATCGCGCTCGTCCATGCTGATTTTCTCGATATTGCCGTCGGCTGCGTTGACGCTGCTGGCCAGCAGGGCGATCAGGCCACGCTGGTGTTCCAGTTCGACGCGCAGTTCGACGTTGAATTCGCCGGTGACATCCTTGGCCCACGAGAGCTGGATGCATTTTTCCGGGTTGTGGCGGATTTCGCTGATGTTGCGGCAGTTGTCCAGGTGCACGACCATGCCTTTGCCGGCCGACAGGTGCCCGACAATCGGGTCGCCCGGGATCGGCGTGCAGCACTTGGCGTAGCTCAGGACCAGGCCTTCAGTGCCGCGAATCGCCAGCGGGCCTTCCGGACTTGGCAGCTGTTCGCCTTCACCGAGCAGTCGACGCGCCACGACATAGGCCATGCGGTTGCCCAGGCCAATGTCTTCGAGCAGGTCTTCGATCAGTTCCAGGCGGTATTCGCTGAGCATCGCCTTGACGCGCTCGGCCGGAATCTTCTCCAGCGCGCTGTCGAAACCGTTGAGCACTTTGTTCAGCAGGCGTTCGCCGAGGCTGATGGATTCGGAACGACGTTGCAGTTTCAGCGCGTGGCGGATGTGCGTACGTGCCTTGCCGGTGACCACGAAGTTGAGCCACGCCGGGTTCGGCCGCGCACCGGGTGCACTGACGATCTCGACCGTGGAGCCGCTTTGCAGCGGCTCGGACAGCGGCGCGAGACGGCGGTTGATCCGGCAGGCGATGCAGCTGTTGCCGACGTCGGTGTGCACCGCGTAGGCAAAGTCGACCGCCGTGGAGCCTTTGGGCAGCTCCATGATCCGGCCTTTGGGCGTGAACACGTAGACCTCGTCCGGGAACAGGTCGATCTTCACGCTCTCGATGAATTCCAGCGAGTTACCGGCACGTTGCTGCATTTCCAGCACGCCTTTGACCCACTGGCGGGCGCGGGCATGGGTGCCTTTCGGCTGTTCGTCACCGCTGGACTTGTACAGCCAATGGGCGGCGATGCCGTTGTTGGCCATCTCTTCCATTTCGCGGGTACGGATCTGAATCTCGATCGGTACACCGTGCATGCCGAACAGCGTGGTGTGCAGCGATTGATAGCCGTTGGCCTTGGGGATCGCGATGTAATCCTTGAAGCGCCCCGGCAACGGTTTGTACAAATTATGTACAGCACCCAGCACGCGGTAGCAGGTATCGACCTTGTCGACGATGATCCGGAACGCATAGACGTCCATGATCTCGTTGAAGGCCCGGCGCTTGCCGCGCATTTTCTTGTAGATGCCGTAGAGGTGTTTCTGGCGGCCGCTGACTTCGCCCTGGATGCCGTCGATGGCGAGGCAGTGGCCGAGGGATTCTTCGATCTTGTTGACGATTTCCTTGCGATTGCCCCGGGCGCGCTTGACCGCCTGGTAGATCCGCGCGGAACGCATCGGGTGCATCGCCTTGAAACCGAGGTCTTCGAATTCGATACGAATCGCGTGCATGCCCAGGCGGTTGGCGATGGGCGCGTAGATCTCGAGCGTTTCCTTGGCGATCCGGCGGCGTTTTTCCCCGGACAGCACTTCCAGTGTGCGCATGTTGTGCAGGCGGTCGGCGAGTTTGACCAGGATCACGCGAATGTCGCGTGCCATGGCCATGGCCATTTTCTGGAAGTTTTCAGCCTGGGCTTCGGCCTTGGTCTCGAAGTTCATCTGGGTCAGTTTACTGACCCCGTCGACCAGTTCGGCCACGGTTTCACCGAACTGCGCTTGCAGCGCTTCCTTGGCGATACCGGTGTCTTCGATCACGTCATGCAGCATCGCGGCCATCAGGCTCTGATGGTCCATGTGCATGTCGGCAAGAATATTGGCCACGGCAAGAGGATGCGTGACGTACGCCTCGCCGCTGCGACGGCGCTGACCGTCATGGGCTTGTTCGGCGTAGAAATACGCTCGGCGGACCAGGTTGACCTGGTCGTTGCCGAGGTAGGTCGATAAGCGATCGGCGAGGGCGTCTATGCTCGGCATGATGACTCCTGCCGTAGGCTGTGTTCCCGCGCCGTGCTACGTCGACCAGGCATAGGCTTAGACGGCCTCGTTGGACTCGTCCTCGAAAGCAGCGAAGAGCGGTTCATCCTGGACGATTTCCTGCTCGGCGATGAACTCGTAGCTCATCAGGCCTTCAGCGATTTCACGCAGGGCGACAACGGTAGGCTTGTCGTTTTCCCACTGGACCAGTGGCTCTTTGCCGCCGGTGGCCAGTTGACGGGCACGCTTGGTAGAGAGCATGACCAGCTCAAAGCGGTTTTCCACGTGTTCTAGGCAGTCTTCAACGGTTACGCGGGCCATGGTATTCCTCGGAGCGAATGCAATATGCGCGCTGCCCGGTTGGGCGAGCGGACTCAACAGTTTAAAAAATCACCAGCGATTAGGGAAGCGCTGATTTTTTGACCAGACCCTTCAACGCGCTGCAAGCACCAATGTAAAGCGCTTGCAGCGGTTTTGGGAAGTGCTGATTAACCGAGCAATTCGGCCAGCAATTTGCCGAAACGCACTTGCTGGCGTTTCTGTTGCAGCTGATTGGCGCGGAAAATTGCCTTCAGATCGTCCAGTGCGTGGGCGAAATCGTCGTTGATGATCAGGTAGTCGTACTCGACATAGTGACTCATCTCGCTGACCGCTTCGCGCATCCGACCGTCGATGATCTCGTCGCTGTCCTGACCGCGGTTGGTCAGGCGCTGGTGCAGGGCCTGCAGCGACGGCGGCAGAATGAAGACCGAGCGGGCCTGCGGCATCAACTTGCGCACTTGCTCGGCGCCTTGCCAGTCGATTTCCAGGATCAGGTCGTGACCTTCGTCCAGGGTTTGCTGCAGGTGGCTTTGCGAGGTGCCGTAAAAGTTGCCGAAGACCTCGGCGCGTTCGAGGAAGTCACCGTGTTCGCCCATTTTCACAAAGGCTTCGCGGGTCACGAAGTGATAGTTCACGCCGTCCACTTCGCCCGGACGCATGGCGCGGGTGGTGTGGGAAATCGAGACGCGGATTTCCGGGTTGGTGTCGGTCAACGCCTTGACCAGGCTGCTCTTGCCTGCGCCCGATGGGGCGGAAATGATGTACAGGGTGCCGGTGCTGTGGGTCATGTCTGTTGCCTTACTCAATATTCTGCACTTGTTCGCGCATCTGCTCGATCAACACCTTGAGGTTGACGGCGGCTTGGGTGCTGCGCGGGTCGAAGGCCTTGGAGCCCAGTGTGTTGGCTTCGCGGTTGAGCTCTTGCATCAGGAAGTCCAGGCGCCGCCCGGCGGCACCTCCGGATTTGAGTACCCGGCGAACTTCGATGATGTGGGTACTCAGGCGATCCAGTTCTTCGGCCACATCGCTCTTTTGCGCGAGCATGACCATTTCCTGCTCCAGGCGCTGCGGGTCCAGCTCGGCCTTCATGTCGGTGAAGCGGTCGAGGACTTTCTGGCGCTGGGTCGCGAGCATCTGTGGAACCAGTTCGCGCAGGGTCACGACGTCTTCTTCAATCGAGGTCAGGCGCTCGTTGATCAGGCGAGCCAGCTCCGCGCCTTCGCGCTCGCGGCCGGCCTTGAGCTCCTTGAGGCCCTGATTGAACAGTGCCAGGGCCTCGGCGTTCAGTGCTTGCGGATCGGTCGCGTCGGCCACCAGCACGCCAGGCCAGGCCAGCACTTCCAGTGGGTTCAGCGCCGCCGGGTTCTTGATCAGGCCGGCAACGGTTTCGGCTGCGGCAACCAGTTGTGCAGCGCGCTCACGGTCGACTTGCAGCGGCTTGCCGGTGCTTTCTTCGGTAAAGCGCAGGGTGCATTCCAGTTTGCCCCGCGACAGGCCCTGGCGCAGCGCTTCACGCACGGCGCCTTCGAGGTCGCGGAACGACTCCGGCAGGCGCAGGTGCGGTTCCAGATAGCGGCTGTTGACCGAGCGCAGCTCCCAACTCAGGGTGCCCTGGACGCCGGCTTTCTCGACGCGGGCGAAGGCGGTCATGCTGTGCACCATGGCGGTGACCTCGCAATACAGATCGGCGCAGAAGGGATGTTCCGCAGGCTCGATATCAATGAATTTAAGCCGACTGGCAGCAAAGGCGCAGGATTGTAGCGCAGTGCGGCGGATGCGCCCAAACACACGGTGTGACAAAGGGCTGCAGGCCGTCGGTTATGCGCGTTTCAGGGCCTTGGGTCGACGGCCGGAGTTTTTAACCCGTGCCCAGGCACGGTGCAGCGCTCTATAATGCTCGGCAGTTTTCCGTCCCCAGTACAGGTATTCCCTATGAAACGTCCAAGTGGTCGCGCTGCCGATCAGCTCCGCTCGATCCGCATTACCCGCAACTACACCAAACACGCCGAGGGATCCGTACTGGTCGAATTCGGTGATACCAAAGTCATCTGCACCGTCAGCGTCGAAAACGGCGTGCCGCGTTTCCTCAAAGGCCAGGGCCAAGGCTGGTTGACCGCCGAATACGGCATGCTGCCGCGCGCCACTGGCGAGCGTAACCAGCGTGAAGCCAGCCGTGGCAAGCAGGGCGGCCGTACCCTGGAAATCCAGCGTCTGATCGGCCGTTCCCTGCGTGCCGCGCTGGACATGTCCAAGCTGGGCGACGTGACCCTGTACGTCGACTGCGACGTGATCCAGGCTGACGGCGGCACCCGTACTGCGTCGATCACCGGCGCCATGGTGGCACTGGTCGATGCACTGAAAGTGATCAAGAAGCGCGGCGGCCTGAAAGGCGGCGACCCGCTCAAGCAGATGATCGGCGCGGTATCGGTCGGCATGTATCAGGGCGAACCGGTGCTGGATCTGGACTATCTTGAAGATTCCGCCGCCGAGACCGACCTCAACGTGGTGATGACCAGCACCGGTGGCTTCATCGAGGTCCAGGGCACCGCCGAAGGCGCGCCGTTCCAGCCTGAAGAGCTGAACGCCATGCTGGAACTGGCCAAGAAAGGCATGAACGAAATCTTCGAACTGCAACAAGCGGCACTGGCCGACTGAGCAGGTTCGTAACCCGCAAGGAGGACGCGATGAGTGATGAGCAAGAGTTGCTGCCCAAACCGAGCCAGGAGGTTCGTCAATGGGCGATGTTTTGTCACTTGTCCGCCTTGCTGGGGATCTGGATCCCGTTCGGTAACCTGATCGGGCCGTTGATCCTGTGGCAGATGAAGCGCGAAACCGATCCGTTCATCGATGCCCAGGGCAAGGAAGCGCTGAACTTTCAGATCACCGTGGCGATTGCTGCAGCGATCTGTCTGCTGCTGATGGTGTTGATCATCGGCTTCTTCCTGCTGGGGTTGCTGGCCATCGGCGCGCTGGTGCTGACGATCATTGCCGGGGTGAAGGCGAACGAAGGCTTTCCCTACCGTTATCCGTTCACCTGGCGACTGATCAAATAATGATCAATGCAAGGTCTCCGTGACTCGCAAAGTTTTAATACAAATGCCCTGACTTGTCAGGGCATTTGTGTTTTTGCAACTCGAGTAATTACTCTTTCGTGTAGGAGCAGTTCTATCTGCGACAAACGGTAGTCGATATTTTTTATATATTTAACTCTTACACTTTTAGTCACAACTGCAATGCTTTAACGCGAGCTCAGTCCTTGGCAACAGGACTTGGCGATTGTTAAGGTTGCTCCGCGCCACGTTGCTTCAGAAATATCTCGATATATTCAAGCCATCGAAGGTCCTTGAATTCCAAATCAATCAGTGTTGAGACAATCAGCCGATTCAATAGGCGTGCGCGGGTAAAAAGTGCGCCTGATGAATACATAGCCAAGAATACCCCCAATGATCCAGCTCGATTTTTATGGAACGCTCGTGGCCGCCTCTCTGGTGCTTTTACTGGGGCGCGGACTTATTGCACGAGTCGGTTTTCTGCGTAATTACAATATCCCTGAACCCGTCGCCGGTGGACTCGTGGTTGCGCTGGGTTTATTGATGTTGCGAACTTTTGATATAGAAATCAGATTCGATACTTCACTGCAAACGCCTTTGATGTTGGCATTCTTTGCCACAATCGGTTTGAGCGCAGACTTTGCCAACCTGAAAAAGGGTGGTCGCGTAGTCGGCATATTTCTACTGGCGGTTACCGGGCTTCTAGTGGTTCAGAACGCGTTGGGCATTGGCCTTGCCAAAACGTTGGGTCTTGATCCGTTAATGGGGCTCTTGACGGGTTCGATCACGCTTGCGGGCGGTCACGGTACGGGTGCGGCATGGGGCACGGTATTCAGTGAAAAGTACGGCCTCGCTTCGGCCTCCGAGCTTGCAATTGCGTCGGCGACCTTCGGCCTGGTTCTGGGTGGTTTGATTGGTGGGCCGGTGGCTCGCCTGCTCATCAAGCGTGTTGAGGTGCCGGGTTGCCAGTTTCAAGAAACGCCACGGATGCCAAAGGGTTTTGAGCAGCCGAACAAAGAGCGTTCGATTACGCCCTTTTCGTTTATCGAGACACTGGCTCTGATTGCGGTCAGTTTATTGGCAGGCAATCTTCTGAATGGTTTTCTGCACGGAACCGCATTCGAGTTGCCGACGTTTGTCTGCGTTTTGTTCGTGGGAGTGGTGCTACGTAATGGGCTATCGGCGCTGGGCCTGTATCAGGTATTCGAGCGTGAAGTGTCGGTGCTGGGCAATGTCAGCCTGTCGCTGTTTCTGGCAATTGCCTTGATGTCTCTCAAGCTCTGGGATCTGGCAGCGTTGGCACTGCCGATATTCATCATCCTGGCTGCGCAAACGTTGGTCATGGCGCTGTTTGCGATTTTCGTGACATTCAGAGTGATGGGCAGTAACTACGACGCGGCGGTCCTGGCGGCAGGGCATTGCGGCTTTGGGTTGGGTGCGACACCAACGGCCATCGCCAACATGCAGGCGGTGACGCAGCGTTTCGGGCCTTCGCAGATTGCGTTTCTGGTTGTGCCGATGGTCGGTGCATTCTTCATCGACATCATCAACGTGATCGTCATCAAGCTTTACCTGGCCTTGCCGTTTTTTGTCGCCGTCTGAGGTTTGGGCTGCTTCAGGCACGGCATAAAAAATGCCCGTATCGCGAGATACGGGCATTTTTTAACGACGAATCGACGCTTAGATGGTCAGCGTCCAGTCGTAGTCGACGATCAGCGGCGCGTGCTGCGAGAACCGAGGCTGACGCGGCAGGCGTGCACTGCGCACGAAGCGCCGCAGGCCCGGGGTCAGGATCTGGTAGTCGAAGCGCCAGCCGAGATTAAGCATCTCGGCCTGTTCGTTGTCCGGCCACCAGCTGTACTGGTCGCCTTCGCGGCTGACTTCACGCAGCGCATCGACATAACCCATGTTGCCGACAATCTCGTCCATCCAGGCGCGTTCTGGCGCCAGGAAGCCCGGGGATTGCTGGCTGTCGCGCCAGTTTTTGATGTCGAGCTTCTGCTGCGCGACGTACAGCGAGCCACAATAAATGTACTCGCGACGTTTGCGCCGCTGTTTGTCCAGGTACTTGCCGAAGTCGTCCATGAGCTTGAACTTCTGGTTCAAGTCCTCATCGCCGTTCATCCCCGAAGGGAGCAGCAAGGTGGCAATACTGACTTTGTCGAAATCTGCTTGCAGGTAGCGCCCGTAGCGGTCGGCCGTCTCGAAACCGAGACCGCTGATGACAGCCTTCGGTTGCAACCGCGAATACAAAGCCACGCCACCTTGGGCAGGGACTTCAGCATCGCAGGCATAAAGGAAGTAGCCGTCCAGTTGGAAGGCTGGGTCATCCAGTTCAAAGGCGGAGGCACGGGTGTCCTGCAGGCAGATGACGTCGGCATTCTGAGCCTGCAGCCAACTGAGCAAACCACGCTCGACTGCAGCCTGAATACCATTGACGTTCACACTGATGATCCGCATAAATGGCCCCAAAAATCGCGTGCGTGTATGATACACGGCGTCAAGCTAATTAGCTAAATCCGTGGTATTTGGGGTTTTTTTCATGCAAGCGTATCAGCGCGATTTCATTCGTTTTGCCATCGATCGCGGCGTTTTGCGCTTCGGTGAGTTCACCCTGAAGTCCGGGCGCACCAGTCCCTACTTCTTCAACGCTGGCCTGTTCAACTCAGGTTCGGCCCTGGCGCAGTTGGGGCGTTTCTACGCTGCTGCCATTGCCGAAAGCGGTATTCCCTTCGACGTGCTGTTTGGCCCAGCCTACAAAGGCATCCCGCTGGCGGCGACCACTGCCGTGGCGCTGGCCGAACACCACAACCGTGACCTGCCTTGGTGCTTCAACCGCAAGGAAGCCAAAGCTCACGGCGAGGGCGGCAGCCTGGTCGGCGCGCCGTTGACCGGCGATGTACTGATCATCGACGACGTGATCACCGCCGGCACCGCGATCCGTGAAGTGATGCAGATCATCGCTTCCCAGGACGGCGCCAAGGCTGCCGGCGTGCTGATCGCCTTGAACCGTCAGGAGCGTGGCAACGGCGAGTTGTCGGCGATCCAGGAAGTCGAACGCGATTTCGGTATTCCGGTGATCAGCATTGTTTCGCTGAATCAGGTACTGGAATTTCTCGCTGACGACCCGCAGCTCAAGCAACACCTGCCCGCTGTAGAAGCCTACCGCGCCCAGTTCGGCGTCTGACTGCGGTCAGCTTTTTGTCGGAGCGGGCTTGCTCGCGAATGCAGATGTTCATTCAGCATTGATGTCGACTGACACGACGCATTCGCGAGCAAGCCCGCTCCCACATGGGATATGCGGTAATAAAAAGACCCCGCTCAGCCAGGCTGTGCGGGGTCTTTTTGTTTTCGGTCAGCGCAGGTTTCGCCATTTTCTGATCAGTTTCAGGGTCAGGCTTGCATTGATCAGTGCAAAAGCCAGCAACGCCAGAACCACCATCACATACAGCGTGCGATCAACATCGAAATTCCACAGATCCAGCGTGCTGCTGCGGATAATCCCCAGCGCACTCGGCAGGTTGACGTAAAACAACGCCGTAAAAGCGCACGTCAGCGGCAGCGCACGCCAGTAAAAAGCATCCTTGACCTTCTCTCGACTGCGCCTGCGATTCTGTGGGCCCGACTGGTATTCATCCAGCGCCAACGCTTCACTGAGTGTCGGCCACGCCAGATTGAACAGAAAAGTGGTCAGGGTCAGCAGCAAGCCACTGACCGCGACGATGTCACCGAACGGCATTGAGTCCCAGCGTCGCACACAGTAATGCGTGGCTATCCTCGCTGATCTCGAACTGTCCGGCGCTGCCTTTGCGCTTGGTGATGGGTTTGAAGGTCGGCTCGTTCTGAGTGATCAGCATGTTCAGCTCATCGCGGATCACGTCCGAGCTGATGACCACCAGAAACACGGTTTGCGCGTGTTCGGCCGTCTCGATCACGGCACGCATGCTGTGCTGAAGGATGTCGTCGAGTTGATTGCGAAAGCGCGACACGGTGTTTTTCAGCAGGGTTTTGCTTTGGCTCTGGGTGAGCTGGAAGATCGTCGAGATCTGCGATTCGGTCGGCAGTGTTTGCCCGAAATAGCTTTGAATCAGATAGAGCAGACGATCCTGCTTGGCCTCATCGGCCCGGCTGGGCATGCCGCCTTCGACCAGCATTTTCAGGTATTCGGTCAGGCTGGCCTTGGCGATTCGCTGCAGGGCATGGGTGATTTCCGCGTCGCCTATGCGCAAGGTTTTCTTGACCGGTTCCTTTTGTTCCAGTTCGAAAGCCTCGGCGTCGATCGTGAACGAGATCTGCATGGCTCAATCGCTCCGAAGTCATTTTTTGCGCGAGGGGGTGATGGCTTCGGCTCTTTTGATGCCGGAAGGCTTATCGGTTTTTTGTGGATAAGGATCGTTGCCCGCGTCACCTTGTCCGGTGAGGATCTTCCAGCCGTTCAGGACGTGCGCTGTCTTGCGAAACTGCGGGCAGGGCGGCATCGAGGTTTTGGCTTGATTGGAATACTGATGGCCGCAATCAACGCACTCATAAGTGCCAGGAGAAACATCGCTGCCGTAGGGAACGTAGTCTTTTTGCATGGGTAGATCTCCGTTGGATTAGGGGAAGATCCTAGGGAGATTTGTTCTGAGGGAATGTCGGGCGTTTCTCTGAATGGCGTCGGACGTTTCTTGCTCGCACAAAAAAGATCGCAGGCTTCGTCAGTGCCTACAGGGAATTCATACAAATGAAGTTCCGCTTGGGCGCTGCCGTAGCCTGCGATCTTTTTAGGTTTCAGCGATCAGGGACGCTTGCGATTGCTGATCAGCGTGCCCACACCGGTGTCGGTGAAGATTTCCAGGAGGATCGCGTTCGGCACACGACCGTCGATGATCAGCGAGCTGCCGACACCGCCCTGAACCGCTTCCAGCGCGCAGCGGATCTTCGGCAGCATGCCGCCGTAGATGGTGCCGTCGGCGATCAGGTCGTCGACCTGCTGGGTGCTCAGGCCGGTCAGGACCGTGCCCGACTTGTCCATCAGGCCGGCGATGTTGGTCAGCAGCATCAGCTTTTCGGCTTTCAGCGCTTCGGCAACCTTGCCGGCGACCAGGTCAGCGTTGATGTTGTACGACTCGCCGTTTTCACCGACGCCGATTGGCGCGATCACCGGGATGAAGTTGCCTTTGACCAGCAGGTTCAGCAGTTCGGTGTTGATCCCGACCACTTCGCCCACCTGACCGATGTCGATGATTTCCGGCTGGGTCATCTCCGGGGTCTGGCGGGTGACGGTCAGTTTCTTCGCGCGAATCAGCCCGGCGTCTTTACCGGTCAGACCGATGGCGCTGCCGCCGTGACGGTTGATCAGGTTGACGATGCTTTTGTTGACCTGACCGCCCAAGACCATTTCGACGACGTCCATGGTCGCCGCATCGGTGACGCGCATGCCGTCGACGAAGTGGCTTTCGATCGACAGGCGCTTGAGCAGATCACCGATCTGCGGGCCGCCACCGTGCACGACCACCGGGTTGATGCCCACGGCTTTCATCAAGACGATGTCGCGGGCGAAGCCGGTTTTCAGCTCCTCGCTTTCCATCGCGTTGCCGCCGTATTTGATCACCAGGGTCTTGCCGACATAACGTCGGATGTAAGGCAACGCTTCGGACAGGACCTGGGCGGTATGGGCGGCGGCTTCGCGTTCGAGGGTCATTCAGGGCTCCGGGTGGATCAGAACGGTAGTTGGAGATCAGGTGCAACGCGTTTCAGTTGGGCGTGGAACACGTCTTTGATGCGCTGTAACTCAGCCTCGTCATCGGCCTCGAAGCGCAGCACCAGCACCGGTGTGGTGTTGGACGCGCGCACCAGGCCCCAGCCTTTGGCGTAATCGACTCGCACGCCGTCGATGGTGGTCAGGTCAGCGCCTGCGCCCCACTGTGCGTCGTGCAGTGCATCAATGATGCTGAATTTGCTCTCTTCGGTCACATGGATATTGATTTCCGGTGTAGAAATATCGTTCGGGAAGGTCGCAAACAGCTCTTCCGCGGTGGATTTTTCCTTGCTGAGGATCTCCAGCAGCCGTGCAGCGCTGTAGATGCCATCGTCGAAACCGAACCAGCGCTCCTTGAAGAAGATGTGCCCGCTCATTTCACCGGCCAATAGAGCACCGGATTGTTTCATTTTCTTTTTGATCAACGAATGACCGGTCTTCCACATTAGCGGGCGACCGCCGTACTCCTTGATCAGCGGCACCAGGCGGCGGGTGCATTTGACATCGAAGATGATTTCCGCGTCCGGGTTGCGCGCCACCACGTCGCGGGCGAACAGCATGAGCAGGCGGTCCGGGTAGACGATGCTGCCGGTGTTGGTCACCACGCCGACACGGTCACCGTCGCCATCGAAGGCGAGGCCGATATCGGCGTTGGTTTCCTTGACCTTGGCGATCAGGTCGACGAGGTTTTCAGGCTTGCCCGGGTCCGGGTGATGGTTGGGGAAGTTGCCGTCGACTTCGCAGAACAGCGGGATGACTTCGCAGTTCAATGCTTCGATCAGTTGCGGGGCGATCACGCCGGCTGCGCCGTTGCCGCAGTCGACCACGACTTTCATACGTCGGGCCAGTTTGACGTCCTGAACGATTTCGGTGGTGTAGCGGTCGAGGATCTCGACCTGGGTGACGCGGCCCTGACCGCTGGTCAGGTCATTGGTCTTGATGCGCTCGTGCAGCACCTGGATCTGTTCGTTGGCGAGGGTGTCGCCAGCGATCACGATCTTGAAGCCGTTGTAGTTCGACGGGTTATGGCTGCCGGTGAGCATCACCCCCGACTTGCCGGCCAGCACGTTGGCCGCGTAGTACAGCGCCGGAGTCGGTACCAGGCCGACGTCGCTGACGTGGCAGCCGCTTTCGGCGATACCGCGGATCAGTTCGGCCACCAGCTCCGGGCCGGACAAACGGCCGTCACGGCCGACCGACACGTTCGGCTCACCCTGGGCCAGGCTCTGCGAGCCGATGGCGCGGCCGATCCAGTAAGCGGTTTCGGCATTGAGGAATTCCGGCACGGTGCCGCGAATGTCATAGGCGCGGAAGATGCTGTCGGGCAGCTTCGGGGCGATCTTGGCTGGGGTGCTCATCTGCACAAATGCTCCATCTCGAAAGTGGCGGGACAGACCGACGATTCACTCGGCGGTAGGCTCAAACTGAAGGGTATGACGGCGTTTTCCACGCAGAGTTCGTGGTATGAAAGGGCCATGACGCCTTGTCTGGCGTGGCTTTCGGCCGGCAAAACCTTGATTTTCGGTGCTAAAACCTGCTGCCGATGTAGCGCATTTTTTGTGATGAGAGGATAAATCCCCTCACCACAATGATTTCTATCCGGTTACTTGGTGCCGGTATGGCCGAAGCCGCCCGCGCCGCGTTCGGTTTCAACGAACTCTTCAACCATTTCGAAGTGCGCCTGCACCACCGGTACCAGCACCAGTTGCGCCAGACGTTCGCCGACGGTCATGGTGAAGTCGTTCTGGCCGCGGTTCCAGCAGGACACCATCAGCGGGCCCTGGTAATCGGAGTCGATCAAACCGACGAGGTTGCCCAGCACGATGCCGTGCTTATGGCCCATGCCCGAGCGCGGCAGGATCAGCGCGGCAAGGTTCGGGTCGCCGATGTAGACCGACAGACCGGTAGGGATCAGCACGGTTTCACCCGGCTTGATCACGATGTCCTGTTCCAGCATGGCGCGCAGGTCGAGGCCGGCGGAGCCTGGCGTTGCGTATTGCGGCAGCGGGAATTCAGTACCGATGCGTGGGTCGAGGATCTTGGCTTGCAAAGCGTGCATGTAAATTAAACCTGGTTCAGACGTTCGGCGATAAAAGTGACCAGTTGGCGAGCGATCTTGCTCTTGCTGGTCTGGGCGAAAACCGTGGCGTGTAGCGCACGGTCAATCACGCTGCAGGCGTTTTCTTCGCTGTTGAAACCGATGCTCGGGTTAGCGACGTCGTTGGCGACGATCAAATCGAGATTCTTGTCCTTCAGCTTGCGTGCAGCGTAGTCGAGCAAGTGTTCGGTCTCAGCGGCAAAGCCGACACTGAACGGACGGTCGGGACGGGTCGCGATGGTGGCCAGGATGTCCGGGTTACGCACCATTTGCAGGACGAAGCCGTCGCCGCTCGTAGGATCTTTCTTGAGTTTTTGCGGGGCAACGACTTCCGGACGGTAGTCCGCCACCGCTGCCGAGGCGATGAACACGTCGCACGGGATCGCCGATTCACAGGCCGCGAGCATGTCGCGGGCGCTGACCACATCGATGCGCGTAACGCGATCCGGCGTCGGCAGGTGCACCGGACCGCTGATCAGCGTGACGCGGGCGCCGGCCTCTACCGCGGCTTCAGCGAGGGCAAAGCCCATTTTTCCGGAGCTGTGGTTGGTGATGTAGCGCACCGGGTCGATGTTTTCCTGGGTCGGGCCGGCGGTGATCACCACGTGTTTACCGGTCAGTGCCTGACGCTGGAAGCAGTCCGCCGCGCATTGCGCCAGATCGGTGGCTTCCATCATGCGGCCCATGCCGACGTCGCCACAGGCCTGGCTGCCTGAGGCCGGGCCGAAAGTCTTCAGGCCACGGCTTTCCAGGAGTTGCAGGTTGGCCTGGGTCGCCGGATCGCGCCACATCGCCTGGTTCATCGCCGGGGCGACGGCCACTACCGCGTCGGTGGCCAGCACCAGGGTGGTCAGCAAATCGTTGGCGATGCCTTGCGCCAGACGCGCGAGCAGGTCGGCGGTGGCCGGGGCGATCAGCACCAGATCGGCCCACTTGGCCAGCTCGATGTGGCCCATCGCGGCTTCGGCGGCCGGGTCGAGCAGGTCGAGGTGCACAGGGTGGCCGGACAGGGCCTGCATGGTCAGCGGGGTGATGAACTCGGCGCCGCCATGGGTCATTACCACGCGCACTTCGGCGCCCTGGTCGATCAGGCGACGAACCAGATCAGCGCTCTTGTAGGCCGCGATGCCGCCGCCGACGCCCAGAACGATGCGTTTCCGATACAGCCGCTGCATAGGTCTGCCTTTCATTTCGTGGGTGACATACGTGGCGAAACCCCCTCCCCAGGGTGAATTCGCCCGCAAAAAAGATGGGCTACGATATCACAGCGACCGCTACGGAACAGCGGCGCCCACAGACAAGGAATGTGTATGAGTATTCGCGATTGGCCTGCGGCGGAACGGCCGCGGGAGAAGCTACTTGAACAGGGCTCGGGAAGCCTTTCCGATGCCGAATTATTGGCGATTTTTCTGCGTACCGGGGTCTCCGGCAAAAGCGCTGTGGATCTGGCGCGACATCTTTTGAGCCAGTTCGGCAGCCTGCGGGTTTTGCTCGAAGCCGATCTTTCGGCATTCAGCGAGCAACTCGGTCTGGGGCCGGCGAAGTACGCCCAGCTGCAAGCGGTGCTGGAGATGGGCCGGCGGCATTTGGCCGAGCGCATGCGCAAGAAACCGGCGCTGGAGAATCCCCAGGTAGTTCGCGATTACCTCAAGGCGATGCTGCGGCATGAGCCACATGAGGTATTTGGATGTCTATTTCTGGACTCCAAGCACCAGGTGCTGAATTTTGAAGCGCTGTTTCGCGGCTCGATCGACAACACCAGCGTCCATCCTCGACAAGTGGTCAAACGCGCGCTGGCGAACAACGCTGCTGCGCTGATCCTGTGTCACAACCATCCATCGGGAAACCCTGAGCCGAGTCAGGCGGACCGGCTGCTGACCAAGCGTCTGCAAAAGGCGCTGGAGCTGATTGATGTGCGGGTTCTGGATCACTTCATCATTGGTGACGGGGAGCCGCTGTCGATGGCAGAGTGTGGCTGGATGTAGCTTTCAAGACCAAACGCTAACCCCTGTGGGAGCGGGCTTGCTCGCGAAGGCGGTGGGTCAGTCGCTAAAAATGTTGGCTGATCCGACGCATTCGCGAGCAAGCCCGCTCCCACAGGGGGGTGTGTTGTAGAGGGTTATTTCAGGTTGACCCTGGAGTAGTCCTGGCGACCGAACGGGCTCACCGAGTAACCCTGCACGTCCTTGCGCGTCAACGCATAAGCGGTCGGGTGCGCCAGCGGCAGCCACAACGCCTGCTGCTGAATCTGCGCCTGTGCCTGCTCATACAGCTTGGTCCGTACACCTTGTTCGCTGGTGGTCTTGCCGGCACTGATCAGCTTGTCCAGATCGGCATTGCAGTACCGCGCGAAGTTGGTGCCTGACTTGATCGCCGCGCAGGAAAACTGTGGCGTGAGGAAGTTGTCCGGATCACCGTTGTCGCCGGCCCAGCCCATGAACAACAGGTCATGCTCGCCGGCCTTGGCGCGGCGAATCAGCTCGCCCCACTCGATCACGCGGATTTCCGCCTGAATACCGATTTCCGCCAGATCCGATTGCAAGAGCTGAGCGCCGAGGCTCGGGTTCGGGTTGAGCAGGCTGCCGGACGGGCGGGTCCAGATGGTGGTCTGAAACCCGTCCTTGAGTCCGGCCTTGGCCATCAACGCCTTGGCTTTTGCCACGTCGTGTGGATAGCCCGGCAGGTTCTTTGCGTAGCTCCAGGTGTTCGGCGGGTAAGGGCCATTGGCCGGTTCTGCGGTATTTTCGAACACGGCTTTGACGTAGTTGGCCTTGTCGAAGGCAAGGTTGATCGCCTGGCGCACTTCCGGCTTGTCCAGCGGTGGGTGCTGGCTGTTGATGCCGACGAAGGCGGTCATGAAGGCGTCAGTCTTTTCCACTTTCAGCGTCGGCTCTTGCTGTGCTGCTTGCACATCCAGCGGTTTCGGCGAGAGGGCGATCTGGCACTCGTTGCGCCGCAGCTTTTGCAGGCGCACGTTGGCGTCCGGGGTGATGGCGAAGATCAGCGGGTCGACCGCCGGCTTGCCGCCAAAGTAGTCCGGGTTGGCCTTGTAACGAACCGAGGCGTCTTTCTGGAAGCGCGTGAAGACGAACGGACCGGTGCCGATCGGCTGGCTGTTGAGTTTGTCAGTCGCGTCGGCCTTGAGCAGCTTGTCGGCGTATTCGGCGGAATAAATGGAAGCGAAGCCCATGCTCAGGGTCGCCAGGAACGTCGAATCCGGATGGTCGAGGGTAAAGCGCACGGTCAGCGGGTCGAGTGCGTCGATTTTCTTGATCAGTGCCGGCAACTGCATGGACTGGGCGTGCGGGAAGCCGCTTTGCGCCACCTTGTGCCAAGGGTTGGCCGGGTCGAGCATGCGGTCGAAGCTGAACTTGACGTCTTCGGCGCTCAGGGTGCGGGTCGGCTTGAAATAGTCAGTGCTGTGAAACTTCACCTGCGGGTGCAGCTTGAACACATAAGTCAGGCCGTCGGTGCTGACTTCCCAGCTATCGGCCAGGCTTGGCACGACTTTGCCGCTGGCGGTGTCGAACTCCACCAGACTGTTCATCAGCACGTCGGCCGAAGCGTTGGTGGTGGTCAGTGAGTTGTATTGCACCACATCGAACCCTTCAGGGCTGGCCTCGGTGCAGACGCTCAGGGCGGCAGCCTGGGCCAGGGGGCTCAGCAGAAGCGGAGCGAGCAACAGGGGTAGGGCAGCGAGGCGCATGGTCGGCTTCCTTTACAGATCGAAGGCCATCTGCAGGTGCAGTCTGGAAAAGGGTTACCCTAGAGGGCGGGATTGCAAATGACTATCCCCTTTTTGCATTTTTGGGGCAGGGCAGGGGCTTTTTTCAGACCGCGGTGCGTGGCGAAAAGTCGGAAACACCCTTGAGAGCGGTTTTCTTCGACGAGTGGTCAAAACTCGCGGCAGCCTTTATCCAAAGCCCCTGCAGCCGGAAAATGTGCCTTTTTACCGGTTGATTGCACATCCATTGTTGTTGCACCCCGGTCTTTCTGGTATAAAGCAGCGCTCTTTTCTAGGGGCCCGGTTCCTTCACTGTAGGTGTAGCCGGTAAGACCTCTAAAGAAACGCGGCGCCTGGCGCCAAATGACTGAGAGATTAAGCGGCCAACCCATGCCGGGTTGGGCATGTGGTTTTAGAGGGCTGAGGCATGTCGAGAGTATGTCAAGTTACCGGTAAGGGTCCGGTAACCGGGAATAACATTTCCCACGCAAACAACAAAACCCGTCGTCGTTTCCTGCCGAACCTGCAGCATCACCGCTTCTGGGTTGAAGAAGAGAAACGTTTTGTGCGTCTGCGCGTATCTGCCAAAGGCATGCGTATCATCGACAAGCGTGGCATCACTGTCGTGCTCGCCGAACTTCGCCGCGATGGCAAGATTTAAGGGAGCTAATCATGCGTGAATTGATTCGTTTGATCTCGAGCGCCGGTACTGGTCACTTCTACACTACCGACAAGAACAAGCGTACTACCCCGGACAAAATCGAGATCAAGAAATATGATCCGGTTGTTCGCAAGCACGTGATCTACAAGGAAGGCAAAATCAAGTAATTGATTTTTCCCGACTTACGAAAAAGGCCCGTATCTCACGATACGGGCCTTTTTTGTTGCCTTGGATTTCTGTGCTGTCCGGTCGGGCCCCTTCGCGAGCAAGCTCACTCCTACCGTGGAATGCGCTCACCTGTAGGAGTGAGCCTGCTCGCGATAGGGCCGGATCAGCCAGCGAAAATCCTCAAGCCTCCTGTTCAAAGATCACATAGACCTTGCGGCAAGCCTCCAGCACTTCCCAGGTGCCACGGAACCCTGCCGGAATCACAAAGCGGTCGCCAACACGCAAGGTCTTGGCATTGCCATCGCTGTCACGCAGCACCGAGACCCCCTGCAGAATTTCGCAATATTCATGCTCGGTGTAATTCACTGTCCATTGACCAACCGCGCCTTCCCACACGCCAACGCCCATTTGCCCACAAGGGCTTTCGTATTGATGGAACACCGCTTGTTCAGGGTCACCTTTGAGCACTTTGGCCGGGTCCGGGCGATAGCGTTCGGCTTCGCTGCTGGTCAGGCTGATGTCGACGACGTTCTGGATGTTCATTGTTGTTTTCTCCCGTGATGACGGCGCGTTGGCTTGAAAGGGCCAAAGTCTATGTTTATTAAAATGAACACCGCAAGGCCGTATGGCGCGCTTATGTCAAATATATTGAAACAACCCCGGTCGCTGGTTTAGGGTGGCGGGTGCCTTGGGCCGAAAAGCAGGCTGGCCAGGCAGCATTCCTGAAGACGACCGCGAACAACGCGGCGCTCTATTCAACAAGAGGAGGACACTCGAATGACCACCCTGACTCGTGCCGATTGGGAACAACGCGCCCGCGACCTGAAGATCGAAGGCCGCGCCTACCTCAATGGCGAATACACCGACGCCGTCTCCGGCGAAACCTTCGAGTGCATCAGCCCGGTCGATGGCCGTCTGCTGGGCAAGATTGCCAGCTGTGATGCCGCCGACGCCCAGCGCGCCGTGGAAAACGCCCGCGCCACGTTCAATTCCGGTGTCTGGTCGCGCCTGGCGCCGACCAAGCGCAAAGCCACCATGATCCGTTTCGCCGGCCTGCTCAAGCAGCACGCCGAGGAGTTGGCGCTGCTCGAAACCCTCGACATGGGCAAGCCGATCAGTGACTCGCTGTACATCGACGTGCCGGGCGCGGCGCAAGCGCTGAGCTGGAGCGGCGAGGCAATCGACAAGATCTACGACGAAGTCGCCGCCACGCCGCACGATCAACTGGGTCTGGTGACCCGCGAGCCGGTCGGCGTTGTCGGCGCCATCGTGCCGTGGAACTTCCCGCTGATGATGGCCTGCTGGAAATTGGGGCCTGCGCTGTCCACCGGTAACTCGGTGATCCTCAAGCCATCGGAAAAATCCCCGCTGACTGCCATCCGCATCGCCGCGCTGGCCGTTGAAGCCGGTATTCCAAAAGGCGTGCTCAACGTGCTGCCGGGTTACGGCCACACCGTTGGCAAGGCGCTGGCCCTGCACAACGACGTCGACACCCTGGTGTTTACCGGCTCGACCAAGATCGCCAAGCAACTGATGATCTACGCCGGCGAATCGAACATGAAACGCGTGTGGCTGGAAGCCGGTGGCAAGAGCCCGAACATCGTGTTTGCCGATGCGCCGGACCTGCAAGCCGCTGCCGAGTCCGCCGCCAGTGCCATCGCCTTCAACCAGGGCGAAGTCTGCACCGCCGGTTCGCGTCTGCTGGTCGAGCGTTCGATCAAGGACAAATTCCTGCCGATGGTGATCGAGGCGCTGAAAGCCTGGAAGCCGGGCAACCCGCTGGATCCGGCGACCAACGTCGGTGCACTGGTGGATACGCAGCAGATGAATACCGTGCTGTCGTACATCGAATCCGGCCATACCGACGGCGCCAAACTGGTGGCCGGCGGCAAGCGCATCCTGCAGGAAACCGGTGGCACTTACGTTGAGCCAACGATTTTCGACGGCGTGAGCAACGCGATGAAGATCGCCCAGGAAGAGATCTTCGGCCCGGTGCTGTCGGTCATTGCGTTCGACACTGCCGAAGAAGCGATCCAGATCGCCAACGACACGCCGTATGGCCTGGCCGCTGCGGTATGGACCCAGGACATTTCCAAGGCGCACCTGACCGCCAAGGCACTGCGCGCCGGCAGCGTGTGGGTCAACCAGTACGACGGTGGCGACATGACCGCGCCATTCGGCGGCTTCAAGCAATCGGGCAACGGTCGCGACAAGTCGCTGCACGCGTTCGACAAGTACACCGAGCTGAAGGCGACGTGGATCAAGCTGTAAGCCGTTGAAGGGAGCCTGGCTCGTTCAGGCTCCCGAACCATACAGAGATCCCTGTGGGAGCAAGTCTCTGTGGTGAGGGGATTTATCCCCGATGGGCAGCGCAGCGGCCCCAGAACCGGACAATGCGGATTTGCAGATACACCGCATGTACAGGTTTTGCGACTGCTGCGCAGCCGATCGGGGATAAATCCCCTCACCACAAAGGTTTGCTCCCACATTTGGTTTTGTGGTGCACAGAAGAATATCCACAGGAGCGTGGACCATGCGTTGGGCGACGTATTTCGCCGTGTTGGCGTCTGTCTTGAGTGTCGGTCTGGCCCTGGGGGTCAGCATGCCGCTGGTGTCGTTGCGCCTGGAGGGCTGGGGTTACGGTTCTTTCGCCATCGGTGTGATGGCGGCGATGCCGGCGATTGGCGTGTTGCTGGGGGCGAAGATTTCCAGCCATCTGGCGGCGCGTTTCGGCACGGCCAACCTCATGCGTCTATGCCTGTGGGCCGGGGCGCTATCGATCGGCCTGCTGGCGCTGTTGCCGAGTTATCCGGTCTGGCTGGTGCTGCGTCTGATGATCGGGGTGATCCTGACCATCGTGTTCATCCTCGGCGAGAGCTGGATCAACCAACTGGTGGTGGAGAACTGGCGCGGGCGGCTGGTCGCTCTGTATGGCAGCAGTTACGCGTTGAGCCAACTGTCTGGTCCGTTGCTGCTGGGCGCGCTCGGCACTGAGCACGATTATGGGTTCTGGGTCGGGGTCGCTCTGCTGACCGTCTCGCCTTTTCTGTTGATGGGCCGCAGCGGTGCGCCGAGCAGTGAAGCCAGCAGCGTGACCTTTGGCGATCTATGGGGTTTTGCTCGCGAGTTGCCAGCGATTGCCTGGGCGGTTTCGTTGTTCGCCGCGTTCGAAGCGATGATCCTGACGTTGCTGCCGGTGTATTGCCTGCAGCAGGGCTTCACCGCCGAGATCGCGTTGGCAATGGTCAGCACCGTGGTGGTGGGCGATGCGCTGCTGCAACTGCCGATCGGTGCGTTGGCGGACTACCTGTCGCGGCGCACATTGTTCACCGGCTGCGCCGTGATCCTGATGCTGTCGAGCCTGGCGATTCCAATGCTGATCGATACGCTGCTGATCTGGCCGTTGTGGGTATTGTTCGGTGCCAGCGCCGGCGGGTTGTTCACCTTGTCACTGATCCTGATCGGCGAGCGTTATCGCGACGATGCGCTGGTGCGAGCCAATGCGCACATTGCGCAGTTGTGGGGTGTGGGGTGTCTGATCGGGCCTTTGATGGCAGGGGCGGGCAGTCAGTGGATCAACGGGCATGCGTTGCCGTTGTTGATGGCGGTCGGGGCATTCGGGTTGGTGATTTTGCTGATGCGCCAAGGTGCATTCGGTACCGAGCCACAGCCTGCTTGAATACTTCCCTGTGGGAGCGGGCTTGCTCGCGAAAGCGGTGTGTCAGTCAGCACATTAGTTGAATGTGAAACCGCATTCGCGAGCAAGCCCGCTCCCACAAGGGACCGCACACAAATGCGATTACAGCATCCGCTCAAGGCCGACTGAGGTACTGAGCCACGCATTGAAGCGCCGCCACCAGCTCCCCGGTTCCTTGGTCAGCGTGTGCCGCTGGCCGTTGTCCTCGGTCACCCAGACGATCTTGCCATCCTGCAGTTGCGCCTGATAACTCAGCGCTGGCGCCATGCCTTGCAGGGCCAGTTCGCGCACGTGCTCGGCCAGTTCCGGGCTGTCGACCAGGACCCCGACTTCGGTGTTCCACAGCACCGAACGCGGGTCGAAGTTGAACGAGCCGATAAACGCTTTCTGCCGGTCGAAAATCATCGCCTTGCTGTGCAGGCTGGAATCCGAACCTCGAAACGACTTGCTGTAAAACAGGTGTGGCCCGCTGCCGTTGTTATCCCCAGGCTGCCGGCGCAGTTCATACAGCTTCACCCCATGCTCCAGCAGCGCCTTGCGGTACGGCGCATAACCGCCGTGCACCGCCGGCACATCGGTGGCTTCCAGGGAATTGGTCAGCAGGCTCACCGAGACTCCGACGTTGGCGCGCCCGGTCAGGTACACCAGCCCCGGCTGGCCAGGGACGAAGTAGGCCGAGATCATGATCAGCTCTTTGCTGACGCCCTTGAGCTCTGGCGCCAGTTGCGTGGTCAGCAGCAACTGCGGGTCCGGCTCGTCCTTGGCCAGCACCTTGCTCGGCGCATCCCATAGGGCCTGGTTCCAGGCCCAGATCAGTTCCTTGCGCCAGATGTCCATGCGCGGGGCGGTCTTGAACGTCATCAGCTGTTGATACAGCGCGTGATTCTGTTTGCGGGTTTCATCCAGCGACTCTTCCAGGCGCGTGCGGGTGTTCTGCAAGTCCTTGGCGGTCGGTTTGCTGGAGAGGAATTCGTCGATCGGCTTGCTCAGCGCGCTGTTCCAGTACTGGTCGAAACTGTGTCCGAGCTGTTCGGCCACAGGTCCCACGCTGAGCATGTCGATATCGGTGAAATTCAGGTTCGGCTCGGCATCGAAATACTCATCGCCCAGATTGCGCCCGCCAACGATGGCCACGCTGTTGTCCGCCAGGAACAGTTTGTTATGCATGCGCCGGTGTTGCAGCGACAGGTTGAACAAACGCCCGGCGGCGCGGGTCACGCCAGTGCTGCGGCCCAGGTGCAGCGGGTTGAACAGGCGGATCTGGATCTGTGGATGCGCCGCCAGCGTGGCGATAATCGTGTCGAGGCCGTCGCTGGTGGTGTCGTCGAGCAGGATGCGCACACGCACGCCACGGTCAGCGGCCTTGAGCAGTTCCTCCACAAGCATCCGCGTGCTGACGCCGTCATGGACGATGTAGTACTGCAAGTCGAGGCTGGTTTGCGCGTTGCGGATCAGCTCGGCGCGGGCGGTGAATGCCTCGGTGCTGTTGGACAGCAGGCGAAAACCGGAACGGCCCTGATAGGGCGCGGCCTGGGCCTGGATCGAGCGGCCGAAGCTGGAGCCCGACGCCGGCAGGGCCTGGCTGGGCTCGCGCGGGACGTCGAGGCTGGCGCAGCCGCTCAGGAGCGAGGCGAGCATCAGCAAAGCGAGTAGGGGCTGTCTGAGGCTCACGTAGGATCATTCCGGTCGGCGGCAAAGGTCGGCATATGGACGCTGATCACTCGAAAAAGGTCAGTCGGCTTCGGCCAGCAGTTTGCTTGCGGCTGCACCGACCTTGCGCACCGCCTCTTCGATCTGCGGTGTCGGTTTGGCAGCGTAGTTCATCCGCAGACAATTGCGGTACTTGCCCGAGGCGGAAAAGATGCTGCCGACGGCAATCTGTACGCCTTGATCATGCAGGGCGCGATTGAGCTTCAGCGTATCGAAACCTTCGGGCAATTCGACCCACAGCATGAAGCTGCCCTGAGGGCGGCTGGCGCGGGTGCCGGCCGGGAAATAACGCGTGACCCAGTCGATCATTGCGTCGCGATTGCGCTGGTATTGAGTGCGCATCCGCCGCAAATGCGGTTCGAAGTAGCCACCTTTGAGAAATTCGGCAATGGCAATCTGCGGCTGCGGCGCGGTGGAGCCGGTGCTGATGTATTTCATGTGCAGCACCCGCTCCAGATAACGTCCCGGCGCGACCCAACCGATGCGCAGCCCCGGCGCCAGGGTCTTGGAAAACGAACTGCACAGCAGCACGCGGCCATCTTCGTCGAAGGATTTGATCGTGCGTGGACGCGGGTAGGTGTAGGCCAGTTCGCCATACACGTCGTCTTCGATAATCGCCACGTCGTAGCGCTGCGCTAGGTTGAGCAGGGCGCGTTTTCGCGACTCCGGCATGATGTAGCCGAGCGGGTTATTGCAATTCGGGGTGAGTTGAATGACCTTGATCGGCCATTGCTCCAGCGCCAGTTCCAGCGCTTCGAGACTGATGCCAGTGAGAGGGTCGGTAGGAATTTCCAAGGCTTTCATGCCGAGGCCTTTCAACGTTTGCATGGCGCCGTGAAAGCTTGGCGAATCGACCGCGACAATGTCGCCCGGCTCGCAGATCGCGTGGATGCTGGTGGACAGCGCTTCATGGCAACCGGTGGTGATGACCAGGTCGCTGGCGCTCAACTGGCAGCCGGAATCGAGCATCAGTCGGGCGATCTGTTCGCGCAGCTCAAGGGTGCCGTGGATGTTGTCGTAATACAGGCCGGGCATGTCCTGGCGACGGCTGATTCGCGCCAGTCCGCGCAGCAGCGGTTTCATGGTTGGCGTGGTCACATCGGGCATGCCGCGACCCAGTTGCACCACGTCCTTGCGCGGCACCGCGCGAATCAGTTCCAGCACCTGATCCCACTGCGAAATCTCCACCGGCCGCTGCGCCGGACGCCCGACAGCAGGCAGCTCCGGCAGCTCGCGACCGACCGGCACGAAGTAGCCGGACTTGGGTTTCGGCGTTGCCAGGCCGCTGTCTTCGAGCATGCGATAGGCCTGCTGCACCGTGCTCAGGCTGACACCGTGTTCTACGCTCAAGGCGCGCACCGAAGGCAGGCGATCGCCAGGACGGTAGAAGCCTTGTTCGATGCGGGTGCCGAGCAGCTCGGCGAGGTTCACATACAGGGTCATGGGACTGCCTCGATGCAGGTGATTCGTTAAACCAGTACAGATGCGGCAAAAATCGGTGATTCAGTCTCAGGTACGGCAAATCTGTATGGGGTTAATACAGATGTGTTGAATCTGTAATGCTTTTACTGACCCGCGCATCATGGAATCTCTGGCTACCCAAGTAAACAGGAGCGACAAAAATGAACGGCTTGAGCGATGTGCGGCTGACGTTACACAGTCAGGAACTGGAGGCAGGGCAGAGGGACGGTGCGCGCAATGAGATGTTGCGCAACGCGCCGTCCGGCCTGAGTCGCTGGGGCCTGTTCTGGCATCGTCTGCACACGCGCAAGGCATTGCTGAACCTGACGCCGGAGCAGCTCAAGGATGTCGGGCTGACCCGCGAGCAGGCGCAGGAGGAGGGGTTGAAGCCGTTCTGGCGGATCTGACAACCACCGATCGTTCCCACGCTCTGCGTGGGAACGCCGCCCCGGATGCTCCGCGTCCGCTGTGACGCAGAGCGTCACTGGATGCATTCCCACGCAGAG